>DASYZW010000833.1:0-7910 GCA_035945915.1 Verrucomicrobiia bacterium
GAATTTTGCGGAAAACGGGCGCATTATTGACGCGCAGCGCCCTTGACGGCGTCGGCCAATTCCTGCGGGGTCCACTGGTTGCCGTCGAATTGACGATAAATCCGGCCGCGCGTATCCAGCACCACCGTGCGCAAATTGTGCGAGATGCTGTCGCCCTCGCGAATCACCATCAGGTCGAGAGCGGGCGCAAGGACGGCCAGCGCGGCCGGTGTCGCCGCGGCAAAGAGCCAATGATTTGTATTATCGCCGCGGAACAGTTCCGCGTAATTGGCCAGGGCTTGCGGATCATCATTCCGGGGATCAAAAGAAATCGAGAGCAATTCCCAATTGGCGGGCATATTTGACGTCGATAAAATCAGGTCCCGCGCCGCCGCGAAGTTCCGGTTCATCAACGGACAATAATTCGGCAGCGGACAACGGGTGTAGAAAAATGTAAAAGCCACCGCGTCTCCCCGAAACTTCGAAAAATCGATCTGCCGGCCGTCTTCAGCCACCAGCGTTCCGTCCGGCAACTGATCTCCCGTCTTGAGTTCCTCGGACGGCGCGCCGGCTGGCGCATCGTTTTGCGTCGCCGGTGGATTCGTCACGGACGAATGGGAAATCAGGCGCGCGTCCTCGATCCAGTCGTTCGTTTGGGTAACGACCAAAACAAATGAAATGCGGTCCCCCGGCGAAAGACCCTGCATTTCATTTGTATTCAATACCGGATAATCCATCGTCATTTTCATCATGTAGCCGGGAATAGCGTCGGTATCAATTGTTGCCACGCGGAGGCCGGGCGCGATTTTTGCGAGGACGCCGGCGGTTGGATAGCGCGTTTCGAGGGAACCAGCGGTCGGCGCCGCCGAAACGGAAAAGCAAACCAGGAAACCGCACCAGAGAAGGAGATTGTTCAACATTTTTAATTTTCCGGTTGTATTTACAAATTTTGACCGCGAAGCCGGTCCACTTCCGCCACTACGGCGCCGGCGGTGTCCTGGTTCAGGCCGTCAAAGAAGCCCCGCAGATTTCCCTGACCATCCACAATTGCGATACGTTCCGTGTGCGCAAAATTCCCGGGCATATAACCGAAGGGATCATTGGTGTCCTTCGCGAGGAAACTCTGGCCGATCAATTTATAGAGCATGGATTTTTCGCCAGTCAAAAAAAACCACCGGTTGGTGTCCGCCCCGAAACCAACCGCGTATTTTTGGAGGACCGCCGGCGTATCGTCCCGCGGATCCACGGTCAACGATACCAATTTTACGTCCGCGTCGTTGGTGGTCATGCGCTGTATCTGCGCCATCTGGCCGTTGACGGCCGGACACGTCAATGAACAACTGGTAAACAGAAAGTCCACCACCAGAATTTTGCCTGTGAGGTCCCGGCGCGTGACAGCCCCGCCCGCGCTGTTGGTCAGCGAAAATTCGACCAACTTCCGCGGATGGTCCGGCTGAATGAGCATCGGGGTGGCATTGGGCAAACCTTCGGCGTCCGCCTGGGGCTGGTCGCCGCGGTAATTCAACACGACCAGCAATGCGCAGAATCCGCCTCCCAAAATCACGAACAGGATCACGGCCACGATCGCAAAGATCCGCTCGTCATTACTTCGCTTGCTCTTCTTTGGGCCCACCGTTTTTGGCATATTCACTCCTATTATAAGTCGATTCGACCGGATGAGACAAAATCATTCTGCGTCCGATCTGTTTTGCGTGTTTAAAACATCCAATTCACGCTGCATTTATGGAGCACAGGGAGGCAAGCTGATTGCCTTTGAAGTATTGGATAACGGGCACTTCAACGTCTGCGTTGACGTCAATTGATGAAGATGAATGCAGGAGCGCCCAATGCGCGATCATGGTCGCGACCACCGCGATTACGACAATGACTTGGCCCAGCCTAACAACTCTCGCAAATCCAGACCAGCGTTCCTGCCGGCAGCAAATCAAACAGCGGGATCAAATCATCATCGGCCAGATGGACGCAACCGCACGATGCCGTTTTGCCGATGCTTGCCTGGTCAGCGGTTCCGTGAATGTAGATGTACCGGGCATGCGAATCCACGTTGCCGCCGCGATTGAATCCCGGTTCGAGACCTTCCAGCCACATGATGCGGGTGGTGATTTTAGCATCGGCCAGCTCCGGCTGCGAAACATGGCCGATCGCCTGCCGGCCTTTAAAAACAGTTCCCGCGGGCGCGCCCGCGCCGATCTTTTCAGCAATCCGATGGAGCCGCAATGGAGTGCAATTCGACCCTTCGGTCTGGCCGATTCCGAACCGCGACGTCGAACACGAAAACCTTTTCGTTAGCTTGTAATCGTCGGCGGTCAGTCGCAGCGCATCAATGGCCAGGTGGGATGCCGTGGAAATATTTTCGAAAAGCGAAACCGTCTGGTCCGCGATGTTCACCATGAGAAGGAAACCGGTGGGCCGCACGCCATTCTTTCTGCACGAACCGATAAAATCCGAAAAAACGCTCTCCAATTTTGCCATAGTCAAACTCCGCGAATCATTAGAGCACTATACCCTCAGTCTGCCCTTTTGGGAGAATATTTGCTCGCGGCATGCCTTCCATTTGAGGACGCTCTCGGCCGGCTGGTTCAGATCAAAAAACTCACCGCTTGCGGAATCCACCGCGCGCAGTTTCAGATGGCGCAAAATCTCGGCCACGCAGGCGCCCGATGCCTCGGCGCCGCGAATTTGAAGGGCGAAATCCGTCACGATTTCATTGTCGCCCAGGCGAATTTCGATGTCCAGGCCGGGGCCTTCAATTTTACCCCAGGATTTGTCGGGAAAGACCGCGGTGGGGACAATCTCGCGAATTTTTGAAATGATCTCATGCCGGCTGCCGATTGGCTTTCCCGCAAAATCGTCAGGCACCTCGTCGATCGTTTTTGCATCCGGCGGAAAGTTTGAAACAAATATGTCCCGAATCATATTTATCCTATATCTGTGATTACAGAATTGGTACCGCGTCGCGAATCCAACGTCAAGGTTTGTTAAAATCGCCCTTCCCGAGTTTTTCCAACTAACGCCGCCGTTTACTTTAATTTTTTAATCAAGACCTTCGAATTGCGTCCGCTCTGATCGTACTTCTCTCGCCTGGCCGGAGGCAGGTCGTCCGGGGTTCCCTCGGCAAAACCGCCCTTTGATTGAAAATATGTGAAGGCCTGCGTGGACAGGGTAATCAGCTCGTTCAAACCCATTTCCCGCGCCTTGGTCTCGACGAACGCGATCAGCTTTCTGCCGATCCCGCGGTTTTCATGGAGCGAACTGACATAAAGGCACGCCAGTTCGCCTTTTTTTTGCTCCGGGTACAAATGAAGCGCCACGCACGCCACCGGGTTTTTATCAATTTCGAAAATGAAATAATCACCGAGGTTTTTTTCGATCATCGCGCGCGTCCGCTTGACCAGTTCATCCGATTCCACCGCTTTGCGCGTCAACGATTGGATCGCGCGGATGTCTTTCTTGATTGCGCGCCGGATTTGCTGGTAATCGTTGGCGTACACAAGCGTCCCGATCCCCTCATTGGAGAACACTTCCGCGAGCAGTCCTTCATCCACCTTGCCGTTGATCACGTGGACGCGCGGGATGCCCGCCTTGCACGCTTGCACGGCGTGGACCGCCTTGGAAATCTGCTCGGGGGCGATTTCATTCTTGTGCAGGGCCAGAATGGATTCGAGGTCAGCAACCGGAATTTGCCGGATCAGCCGGCCTTGCACCGCGATGCCATCGTGGGCGGTGATGAAGATCAATTTTACCGCCTTCAACGCTTCGGCCACAGCCACGGCGACGCCATCGGAATTCACGCGGTACGTGCGGCCATCACCGTCGAATCCGAGCGGCGGGATGACCGGCACAACGCCCTGCGCCAGCAGACTTTGAAGCAACTCGGTGTCCACTCTTTCCACTTTGCCGGTGAACTGATGGTCCACCCCCTGAATGATTCCCATCGGATGGGCAATAACAACGTTAGTACTGGCGCCGCGCAGATCGCTGGTGGAAAGTCCTTCCAGGATCTCATGCGTCAGCCGGTTGGCGGCCGTCAATGCCAGCTTGAGCGTCGTATCATCCGTCACACCTGTCCCGTCCAGGCTGGACGGCGTCACCTTTTGCGTGTCCGCCAGTTCGCGAATTTGCGCGGACGCGCCGTGAACCAGGGCGACGCGAATATTCAGAGACCGGAGGACTGCAACGTCCAAAAGGAGGGTTGCAAAATTCTCATCCGTCACAATCGCGCCATCGATGGCGAGAATGAAAGTCTTCTCCCGGAATTGGGGAATGTATTGCAGGATGCCCCGCAGGTCGGTCAATTTCACTTTGTTAGATTTGTTTCGGCCTAAATTAGTATGAATTTTTTCGCGCGGTTCAAATAAATTCTATCGTGTCAGCGGGGAATTCGCAGATTCTGCCGCAATTACAATCGCGGATTCAAAGAGTTACCAAGGCCAATCCGACCCGGAAAATGACAGAAATAATGCTTGATTCTTTCAGCGTTACTTATACAATGAGTGCCAGCTCAAGGGCACTTGAGAGTAATTCATGAAGAACCGGTTAGGGTCCTGACAGCGGCAATCACGGAGATTTGAGGCCCGTCCGAGCATGTTCGGACATTAAAGCGCGCAAAATAATGGGTTCGCCGAGGAAGCGTGTCCCGGCGCTGTCAACGCGAATGGCTTGTGTTCTGAACAGGCTCAAGGTGGAAATCACATTTAAGAAACTAATTGTTATGAGATCGATACGCCTGCTCATGCTCACATGGGCTTTGACCGTTTTGTCCGCATTTGGGGCGGCAGCACAAATAACTTTCGTTGGAACCAATGCTCCCGGCGCCGGCACCAACTACACGTTCAACGTACCCGCGGGCGTCACCAACCTGTCTCTCCTGGTATCGAACAGTTCGACGACCTACGCGAACCTGTTATTGACTCCGGGCGGGACGCCGACCGACACCAGTTTCACTTACATTTCGCGGCTGGCCGGCGTCACCAATCAAATTGACCTGGAATTGCCCGAATGCGTGACTGGAACTTATGGCTTGCGGGTTTCGACGCCGGCCGGCTCGGCGACAGATCCTTTCACCGTATTGCTCACGACAAACCGCCCGGATATTCGATCCTCAACATATCCGGCGCTGAAACCGCTCGCATTCTCGACCACCGGCTCCATCAGCAACTCGACCGGCTCAGGCGTCTGGAATTATTTTCAGGTCGACGTTCCATCGAATCTGTTAACGGGCTGGCGCATTGTCCTTAATTGCACGAATGCCAGTCCTCCGGGATTGTATATCAAGCGAAACCAACTGCCGGCGACCGGGACGTACGACAAAGCGATCGGTCCAGGCCAATCGCTCGATACGATTATTTTTACCAGCGTGGAAGCGACCAATTCGACCTATTTCATCGGCGTCTACGCCAACCCATTCACAACCAATCATTACGTCTTGAGCACGGAATTGGCATCGGTCACGGCCCTGACCTGGGACCCGGGCACGGTCGATGTAGGCAGCCCGCAAACCTATACCAACGCGAGTGTGACCGGCGGCGATTACTTTTTTTCCATCAACACCCAAACTACGGCAAACCAGGTTTGGCGTACGGTATTGAATGTTTTCAGCAATCAAGCCAGTTTGTATCTTTCCCAGGGAAACCTGCCATCGACCAGCTCATACCAATTTGCATCCACGTTGAACGGATCGAATGGACTGGTGCTGGCCCAGTCCCGCCAGTTTCAGGCCGGGCAGACATGGTATATCCTCGTCCACGCCCAACCTGCCGCGCAATGGACCCTGCTGACCGGCCAGGCGTATGTTCAGCCGTTGCCCGCCCTGGCGGCCGATAGCAGCAGCGGAGCGACCGCGACCATTGGGGGCGAGGGTATCCGATTCTTTTCCACCACTATTTCCGCAAACACCCTGGCGTGGCGATTATGGCTCAACGGCTTAACCAACCAGATCTACGTAAAACAGACAGCGGCGCCCGTGCCGTTTAGTACGTCCACTTACGATCTGACCCAGCCCGGCCAAATGCTCGTGGTACCGACCTATCTAAATGTCGGCAGCCAGTATTTCGTGAGCGTGGTCGGGAGTCCAGGGCTGACGGTCCCGCTCGATTCGCGACAACAGGGTGTGACCAACCTGATCTTTAATAGCGGAACAAATCTCGTCGTGACCGGCTACGGTTATACCACCTACGCCGTGCAGGTACCCATCCAGCAAATCGCCTGGCAAATCAATGTCACGCCTGTTTCCGGCAATGCGAACCTTGCCGTGCGGGAAAATAACGTGCCCAACGAGTTTGTGAATGACGCCTATTCCGAACCTCCGCCGGGTGTGGGCGCCAGTGTAAGCCTGGTTCCCTCCACGCTCAGTAATGGAACGTTTTACCTGACGGTTTATGGAACAGGTCCCTATTCCGTGACGATCACCAACGGGCAACCGGTGATTACGCCTGTCGATTATGTATTTCAAATCACAAATGACGCCCCGAATCGGGTAGGCTGGAGGTATTACCAGGTGACCAACACCGCTGAACAGCTTGGTTCGCTGGGCTGGGAACTGGATTTATCCAACCAGGTGCCGGGCTCCCTCATCGCAATTCGCCGTAATGCCGTGCCGGGCCAATGGAATTACCGGAACAATCCCTACGATTCCTATTCATACGCCACGGCAGGCTTTATGGACCTTTCCAGCGCTTACGGATATTTACAACAGCCCAACCACCCGTCAGACATCTGGTACATAGGCGTTTACATGCCAACTTCGGCGCTCGGAAATTTTGTGCTCACGGGCAGTCAACTCACAGGCACATCAGTGAATTTTGACGGAGCGGGCAACAACTTCACGGTCGCCAACCAGCCAAACCAGAAATATCAATATTTCGTCATTAACGTGCCATCAGGAGCGATCGGCTGGGATTTGCGACTCACCAATGTAACCAGTGGAAATCCAGGAATATATATCTGCCGGGACCAACTTCCGCCCGGAAACTCGTCCAGTTGGTCGCCGTCCGCGAATTCGTCCTGGCCCAGCGGTTACGATTGGAACGCTGCTTACGATTGGACCGACCTATACAATAATTTTGACGGGAGCATCAGTTACGGCCGTGTGTTTGAAGATGGCGTGGGAAACCCGCTCTCGCCGGGAACCTATTACGTGGCGGTGGGCAATTATTCGGGATCATCACCCATGAGCTATACGATCACCAGCCAGGGCATTGGTACCGGTTACGGTATTCCGGTAACGCCTCTGACGTTCAGCAACGGCGTAACCAGCCTGCCCGGACTGGCGGCGCGCCAGGCAGCCTATTATTCAGTCCTTGTGCCTACGAACACGACGAGCTGGCAGGTGGAATTGGATACGAATCCGGGACAGAGCATTCTGCTGATTCAAAAGGACTGCCTGCCCGATTCCCAAAGTTACAACAGTTACGCGTGGAATCTTTCCGGCGGCAGGGTAATTTCGAAAACAGGGAACCAACAATACTTGATGATGCCCTACTCCTCTTCCGCTCCGTCCAATATTGTGGCTGGCACCTATTATTTAGCGGTGGTCAGCGAGGGTCAGAATCCGACTGGAAATAGCACTGGTAACGGACTGAGCGGTTTCACCCTCCATAGCTGGGGTCCAATTACAGTCACCAACCTTGGCACGGTTGATCCCAGCGGCGTGACCGACCTGGTGGTCACCAACGCCGATTGTCCGGCCGGACAATTCAGCAGCTACAGTTTCACGGTGCCTCCCAATACCCTCGCCCTGGAGGTCTTTCTGACTAATACGACCGGCTGGCCTTATATGTGTTTGCGCCCTGATAGCTGGCTTCCGGGCGGCGTGGACGGTTATGGCAACGACGGTGGCCTGGGTAATACCTGGTCCAGTGCCAGTCTCATCAATATTTCCAGCCCCATTGCAACCAACTACACGCTGATGG
>DASYZW010000834.1:0-3135 GCA_035945915.1 Verrucomicrobiia bacterium
GGTCAAGAAAGAACTCGGCCTCGAACTAGTCCCAACCAATCTGCCCCGCGAAGTGCTGGTGGTGGAAAAGGTGACGGCTTCCACGCCATCCGGCCAGAATGCTGTTTCCGGCTCGCCGGACGACAGCCGGCTGGTCATTGACACCGAGCACTTTGACATCTATCACCCTGAACCTGGCGAACTGGATTGGGGATTCAAATGCTTTATCCCTCCCGACCATCTGGCGAGTCTCTTGTTTGTTCGTTGGACCAACGGAGTGCCCATAGTGGACACGGGCTACAGCACATATTTCAAGGTCGGCAAAGCCGGCGGCATTGATCTTTTTTGCTCGTTATCGTGTTACCGGATCGTTTCCGAGTCTGATTTCTCCAAACTGACCGATGCCGAACGCCTTCAGCAATTAGCCGCGTGGAATTATCCCGAGTCCGCCGGTGTGACCAATGCGGTTCGGTGGGATGTAAATCTTGGCGCTGGCTTTACTGCCAGCAGTTGGATCGCCATGCCGCCGTTTAAGCGGGACGAAATCAAGCTTCCGCAGAGTGTTCAATCCGGTCATCAGCGCGTGATTCGTCTGGTCGAGTTCGCCGGGCCTGATGGCGGTGGAAACCACGGCCAGTCCGGGGTGGAATTACGTATCTTTCTCGAACCACTTCGGTCGCCGCCGATTCGGATGGTCCCGAATGAAGTTGATCGGACCAACTACGTCTCTGGCTCCGGGCTTGCCGGGACGATGGAAGACGCCCTTAACCAAATGAAAAGTTTTCCGGTTGATCCGTGAACTATTTAATAAACCTCTGAAAACAACAGGCAAAATTCTGGTGGCGGTTCTTAGCGCGGCATTGTTTTTAACACTTCGGCCTGCGGTTCGGCGAACGCCGGTCGCGCTGCGTGGCTCCAGCGCGATATTGGGCATATCATCCATGCGTGATATTCCATATTCGCTTTGGAAGCCGAGATGGCGTTGAAGGATACGTGTTCGAGGCAGATCAACCGATACACTACAAAGAGGTTTACTAATACAGCCTTTAAGGCAACAGGGAAGCCGGGACAAAGAATTAAGGAATTCCGATGCCAAAGGCCGGGGCTCCCTTTCATCCTTCGCGTGGTTTGCTCGTAGGTTTATCCCTTCTCCGCTACCGGTTCATTCCGCGTGAATGAAGAGGAAAATCCTTTTTCCTGGTTTCATTTTGATTTTTAATTTCCGGATGTTTCGTTATTTGTGTTTATTTTCGTCATGTAGCATTTTGATTTCAGCATGCCCTCTCAAAGGGGCGGATAACAATCCGCTGGATTTGGCCAATCCACTCGTCGGTACGGCTTCGCTGGATGATCCTGCCTTATTGGGAAATGCGCCGCCTCCGGGAGAAGAAGCTTATACCGGGCTTGTCTGGCCGGGCCCTGCCCTGCCCCACCGTGACGTTCTGCTCAATCCGATGAACAAGGACCTCGATTCGGCGAACGTCAACCATGGCATCATTTGTTCCTATATCCACTCGCGCCCGACAATGGTCGGTTTTTCCAGCGTGGTTCCCGGCATGACCGTGATACCGCTCGTTGGCGATTGGACAACACCGCCCGACCGCAGCTACGCTCCCGCTTACGACAAAAACTCTGAAACGGCATCGCCAGGATATTACTCGGTTTATTTTCCGGCGCTTCAGGTCAAATCCGAACTTACGACCACGGAACACACCTGCCTTTATCGTTTTACCTTTCCCAAATCAGACCGCAGCGTCGTGCTCATGGACCTGGGCGCGGGCAATACCGGCATTCAGATTATTGGCAACAACACGATTACCGGAAAGGGCGAACATGCCCGACGCAATGGCGGACAGACATTTGTGGCCGAATTCTCGAAACCGTTCAAGTCGTTCGGCACGTTCCACCAGAATGTCCCAGCTGTCGAGGGTTCGCGCGTACTGCGGGGCGATTTGATCTACCCCGATTCACGTTTCGATCAAGGCGGTTACGCCGGTTGTTACCTGAATTTCTCGACAACGAATGGCGAGCAGATTGTCGTTCGGATTGCCGCCGGGAGGACGATTGATGAGGCGCGAGCGAAATTGGATGCCGAAGTTTCCGGCTACGATTTTGATCGGGCCTGGCATCGGGCCCGCGACGCGTGGGCGGGCAAGCTCAATCTCATCCAAATTCGCGGCGGTACAGACCATGAACGGCGTTTTTTTTATTCCGCGTTTTACCATTGCTTTCACAGCCCCCGGCTCATTGCCAGTCGCGGCAAGCCGTTTCGAGGGCTGGACGGTGAGCGTCACGTGGGGGACTATGACCGTTACACGCCCATTCCCTTTTGGGACACGGGCCGTGACCAAATTACGTTGCTCATGCTCCTCGAACCAGACCTGGTGACGAACGTCCTGCGCACACAATTGGAAATGGCCAAGGAATCCGGATGGATGGACACCTCTTTTCATGGCGACAACGCGGTGTTTCTTTATCTGGGATGCTGGGAACGCGGTTACAAATTTGATTGGGCGGCAGTTTATCCGTTTTTGCGGAAGAACGCGATGGACCCGGGCGGTCCCCGGAATTGCCTCGCTGAATACCTGACGAACGGCTGGATTCACGATGATATCGTGGCCAATCCCAGCCCGCCCTATGCCGATGGCAATGCAGGAGTGGCCACAACCTTGGAATATAGTTGGGATGATTATGCAATGGCCCTTTATGCAAAAAAACTCGGCCGCGAAGACGACTACCGAATGTTTCTGGCCCGCGCCCATAATTACACAAATGTCTTTGATTCCAGCGTTGGTTTCATGCGCGGGCGCCAGGCGGATGGTTCATGGATCTCGCCCTTTGATCCGCGTGAACCGTATTACAATTTCATGATGAAAGAAGCCAACGGCTGGCAGACGCTTTGGCTCGTGCCACACGACGTGCAGGGCCTAATTCAACTCTTCGGGGGCCGTCAGCAATTTTGCGCGAAGATGGATGAATTCTTTTCAACGCCGTATGATCCCAAAGGCATCGCGCGTGATGTCACGGGAATGATCGGGCAATATTGCCAGGGCAACCAACCGGATCGGCAAACCGCGTATTATTACGATTACGCCGGACAGCCATGGAAAACTCAGAAGCTCGTTCGCGAGATCCTGACGAAGCTTTATGGAAGTG
>DASYZW010000835.1:0-3897 GCA_035945915.1 Verrucomicrobiia bacterium
TGACTCAACCATACCGCAAACCGCGCAATTGTAAAAAAGCAATTGGCTCGAACCGTTGGCGGGCCGGAAGCTTTTGTGTCAAAAATCGTCAACCGATGTGCAGAGTTGCGCCGGGCCACTGGATTAGCCCACACATAAGACCGTTACACTTATTATGGTATTTTTTAAGGTTGGCAAGGAGCGGTAAAAGCACCAGATAATGCAAATCGGGACAAGGAACCGGACAGAATCACCATGAGCAGGAAATGCTTTTCAAGTCGTGGAACCGCGATGAATTGTGTATGAAACGTATACCGATGAATCGCAATTTGGCCGGCTTATTAGCGGGTGTGGGCATTACGGCGGGAGTAATCCGAACATTCGCCGCGCCGACGGATCCTGGATCCGGCGATGGGGCGGGGCAGGTGAATATTGCTCTAAATCGCGCGGCCTTCCAATCGGGCTCGGCTGATGATGACCACACAGCGCATTTGGCCACAGATGGCAGCGCAATGACTTATTGGGAAAGCGGGACCAATCTCAGCTCGTGGATTGATGTTGATCTCGGCGACGAATGCGCTTTTGACCGGATCACTTTGTGTTGGCGTGAAACTTATGCCACGGCCTATCGCATTCAAATTTCGAATGAAGCAACGCATCCGACGATATGGACGGATATTTACACCACGACCGACGGTAGAGGGGGTGTCGAACAAATTGCGCTCAAACGCGTCATTGCCTGGCACGTGCGCCTCGTGGCGACAACGTGTTCGGCAACCGGGCACGGCTGCGAATTGTCCGAATTTGATGTTTATGGCTGGCGCAACTCGCATCCATCGCCGGCGCCGGAATTTTCCGCGCGCCCGGACGGGGCGATCGAGTTGTCAGGCGGCAATTGGAAACTTGAAAACGCGAGGTTCGTCAGCGCCGCGCCGACCGACATAGCCCGGGGCGGTTTCGACGACAGCCACTGGCTTCCAGCGGTCGTGCCTGGCACGGTGCTGGGCAGTTATGTGGTGGACGGCGCGATTCCTGACCCTTGGTATGGCGACCAAATGAGCCAGATTTCGGAGGAATTCTTTTCGCGCAATGATTTCTGGTATCGCTGCCACTTTTTCCTGCCGGCCACCAGTGCCGGCAAACATATCTGGCTGGACTTCGACGGCATCAATTGGAAGGCCGACGTTTTTTTGAATGGCGCGGCGGTCGGGCACATTAACGGCGCATTCATTCGCGGTCACTTTGACGTTTCATCCCTGGCCAGGCCCGGATCGACCAATACTCTTGCGGTGTTGATCCATCGGGTCGCGCATCCCGGGCCCGGGCCTAAGAAAGTGACGCACAGAAAACTTGGCTCGCCGACGAGCAATGGCGATTTGCTCGGTTACGATAGCCCGACGTTCCTGGCGAGCGCGGGTTGGAATTGGCTGCCGATTGTGCGCGGGCGTGAAGTGGGAATTTGGAACGACGTCCGCGTGGAACCGGCCGGTGGCGTCGAGTTACTGGATCCGTGGGTCATTACGGATTTGCCTTTGCCCGAAACCAATCGCGCTGATCTAACCGTGAAAACGGAAGTGCGGAACGATACCGGCCAATCCCAGGACGGCGAACTGATCGGCCAAATTGGAAATCTGACTTTCAGCCGGGAAATAAAGCTCGAACCGGGACAAACCAAGGCGGTGACGTTGGATAAATCCAATTGTCCTGCGCTTTCCATGGCTCATCCGCGTCTCTGGTGGCCGAACGATTACGGCGATCAACCGCTCTACACGCTGAATCTTCGTTTTGAGTGCAACGGCCAGGTCAGCGACCGAAAAAAAGTCACCTTCGGCATTCGCAAAATATCTTATGCCGTGACCAACCAGGTGTTGACTTTTTATGTCAACGGACAGCGAATTTTGATTCGCGGGGGAAATTGGGGAATGGACGAGGGCATGTTGAATTGCGACGCGGCGGGTTACGACCTGCGCGTGCGGTTGCACCACGATGCGCATTTGAACATGATCCGCAATTGGGTGGGCATGACGGCCAGGGACTCCTTTTACGATGCCTGCGACCGTTATGGCATTTTGGTCTGGGACGATTTTTGGCTGGCCAACCCTGTCGATGGCCCCAATCCGACCGATCAAGGGATGTTTATGGCAAACGCCCGGGATAAGATCCGGCGTGGGCGGAGCCATCCGTCACTGGCGCTGTATTGCGGACGCAACGAAGGGCAACCGCCAAAAGGATTGGACACGGCTTTGCCGGAAGCCGTGGAGGAACTGGACGGTACCCGACATTACATTCCTGATTCCAACGCCGGGACGGTGACCGGCAGCGGTCCATACGATAATCAAAATCCGGAATGGTATTTTGCGCATCGCGGAAAAACGTTGCACAGCGAGTTGGGAATCGTCGCCGTGCCGCCGGTGGAAAGCATGCGAGCGATGATGCCGGCCAAGGACCTTTGGCCGATCAGCGACATGTGGGCGGTCCATGATTACCAGAAACCGCGCTCGGACCTGAACACGGAACGCATTACGCGGCGTTACGGCCCGCCTGCGAGCATCGAAGATTATTGCCGCGAGGCGCAAATGGTGAACATGGAAACGGCCAAAGCCGAATTTGAATGTCTGCAAGCCAACCAAGGCAGCGGCATTTTGATCTGGATGACCCAGGCCGCCTGGCCCGCCCTGATTTGCCAGCTTTACGATTATTATTTTGAGCCCACGGCGGCCTATTTCGGCGCAAAAAAGGGCGCGGAAGCAATCCATATCCTCTGGGATTCCGATGCGGACCTCATCAAGGCGGCCAACAATACAATTACCAGTCAAAATAGTTTAACCGCGGAAGCATGGGCCTATAGCCTCGAAGGCAACATACTTTGGCACAAATCCGCGCGAATTAATTTGCCCGCTGAGAGCGTGAGCGATTGTTTTCCGATTGAACGCCCAACTAATCAATCGCCGGTGTTTTTCGTGAAATTGAAATTGCGGCACGGACGGCAGTTATTGTCCGATAACTTTTACTGGAGCAGCGGCAAAGGCGGTTCCTGCGCCGATCTAAATCAACTGCCACGCGTCCGGTTGCGAGTGAGCGCGACGGGATTTGGCGACGAAATAACCCGGCGCCTGGCTGTCAAAGTCATTAATCCAACCCGCAGTGTTGCGCTGATGATTCGCCTCAAGGTGATTCGAGCAGGCTCCGGCGAACGGGTGTTGCCGAGCTTTTACGGGGACAACTATTTTTCTCTGCTGCCCGGCGAAAGCCGGACGGTGTCGGTCGAATTTGCCGCGGCAAAGCTGGCGGGAGAACCGCCCAAATTGGCGGTGGAAGGCTGGAACATCAGTCCGGATGAAATCTCAATCCGCTGATTGCTGATAACACGTCGGCGAATGCCCTGCAATGTCCCGGCTGATAAACATTGGGTTTTCCTCCATGTCATGATTCAATTGACAGACGCAACATGAGCAAAATCGTCGGCATCGATCTCGGCACCACAAATTCACTCGTCGCCACAGTGGATTCGGGGATTCCCTTGGTCATCGCCGACGCCGATGGCCGGCGCCTGACACCCTCCGTTGTCCATTTCGCTTCGGCCGATTCCGATCCAATTGTTGGCCATGAGGCCAGCCGTGTCCGGGTTTTAAAGCCGGCAGAAACGGTCTATTCGATCAAACGCTTTATCGGCCGCCGCGGCCCGGAAATTTCCATAGACGAAAAACCGGACACCTACCGTCTCGACGCTAACAATGGCCCGGTTTCGGTGCCCATCCATGGGAAAACTTTTTCGCCGGAAGAAATTTCGTCAGAAGTTCTAAAAAAATTAAAACGCGATGCGGAAAATTATTTCGGCGAACCGGTCACGCGCGCGGTTATCACCGTCCCGGCGTATTTTAATGATTCGCAACGGGCGGCCACAAAACGGGCCGGAGA
>DASYZW010000836.1:0-5139 GCA_035945915.1 Verrucomicrobiia bacterium
CGTTTGCCTCGCGTTGCAAACTCGTCAAATCATAGAGCAAAGGCGACAGAGACGTCGTTGGTTTGCTTTCCTCGGTAACAATCCCGATTTTGCCGAGGCATTTTTTTTGAATCTCTTCCGCGCGCGCCAATTCCCAGACTCGCTCCGCCCGCAGATATTCGTCTCCGTCACGTTTCGCAAATTTCTCGTCGAACCATCGGCCCGCATACTCTCCCCCCTGCGCGGCAAACCTCCCATGGATTTCCCAATAATCGCGCGGCACGAATTTTTTAATCTTCTCTTCGCGCTCCACCAATATCGCCAGCGTTGGCGTTTGCACGCGTCCCACCGTGGTCAGGTAAAACCCGCCGGTTTTCGAATTGAACGCCGTCATAGCGCGCGTGCCGTTAATGCCCACCAGCCAATCGCTTTCACTGCGGCAAATGGCTGCATCCGCCAGCGGGATCATTTCTTCGTCCCGCCGCAATTGGGAAAATCCCTCGCGAATCGCCGCCACGGTCATGCTCTGCAGCCAAAGCCGTTGGATCGGTTTATCGCTTTGGGCATATTGGACGATATACCGGAAAATCAGCTCGCCCTCGCGCCCGGCGTCGCAGGCATTGACCAGGCGGTCCACGTCTTTACGTTTGATGAGCCGCAGCAGGACTTTAAGCCGGTTCTCATTCCGTTCGATTGGTTTCAAATCGAAATGATCGGGTATGACCGGCAAATGAGCGAACGTCCATTTGCCCTTCTTGGCCTCCACTCCTTCCGGCGGCACCAATTGCAGCAAATGGCCCACGGCCGAGGAAATCACGTAATCGGCGCTTTCGAAAAATTCGCCGCTTTTGTCTTTCGTAAAGCCACCCAGAGCCCTGGCGACATCGCCGGCGACGGATGGCTTTTCCGCTATGATGAGTGCTTTACCCATTGTGTTGACGCGAATCATTAAGCTGCGCCACGGGGTTCGCGCAACTTCTTTTTTTGCTTTCAAAAGAGCTCATTCGGCTTTAACAGGGATGTTCAACGTAAACCAAATCCCAAATTTCCCAATAAAACCGCGGATAAAGCTGTTTTTCGAATCCTGCCAACGATCCATCCGCAATCCTCTTACATTTTTTCACTTTCTCCACGGCGATCGGATTTGGCAATGAACGGCGCAAAGCGTGCAGTTTAAAGTCGAATCGTGCAGATTGCTTCCTTCCGAAGCGGTTTTTAATCTCGTTTCCTTCAATATTTCAATGGCATTCCCTTCGCTACGAATTGAACAGGACATTAACCTAAAACAAGAATTAAACATTATGAGCACATTACGCGAAGCATTTATTGAAACCTTGAAGGATACTTACGATGCCGAACATCAAATCCTCAAGGCGCTCCCCAAAGTCATCGAGAACGCCGAAGCTGACGAATTGCGGGACGCTTTGGAGTCTCATCTTGAGGAAACACAGGAACACGCAAAACGGCTGGAGCAAGTCTTCCAAATGTTCGATCAAACACCCAAACGGAAAAAATGCAAAGGCATGGAGGGCCTCATCGCCGAGGGTGAGGAAGTCCTGCAGGAGGACGAAGGGGAGGCCGCCATGATTTTGGCTTTGCAAAAAGTTGAACATTACGAAATCGCCGCTTACGGCGCTCTGGTGGCCTGGGCAAAACTGTTAGAGGAAGAAGAGGCGGCAAACATACTCGAAAAAACGTTAAACGAGGAAAAAGAGGCCGACGAAAAGCTAAATGACATTGCCCAGGAAACGGTGAACACGGAAGAAGACGACCAAAGCGACCGTCGAAAAGCAGCTTAAAAACTGAACTGCAAAGGACTTGGGATGGGGAATTGAACAAGCCGGCCTTTGGCCGGCTGTTCCCGTTTGATTCGGCAGCATTATCCTTTGAATCTTTTTCCCCGGCGCAAATCGTCCAGTGTTGCGCTGAGGTGTGGCAGATCTCTCATGATAAGCGCGCCCGCCTTTTCAAGCGATTCGTAATACGCCGGGGCCGCACGACCGCCAACCAGGAGGGCTGTCTCAATCGGCAACATTTTACGCAATGCGGCAAATTCTCTCGCCAACTGCGGGTCGTCCTCGGGATAAACGACGCTTAAAGCCACCGCCCGCGCGCGGTTTTGAATGGCTACGCCGGCAATTTCGGCGGCAGGCAAACTTGGACCTAAATACGTCACTCGCCAGCCCAGGTTCGCAGCGCTTGCGCCTGCCAATAACGCTCCCAATTCATGAAGTTGCCCCGTCGGCGTGGCGACCACCACCACCGGCGCTTCATTCCACCCCGCAAAAGCCGTCGCCGCATGTCCGAGAAACATCCGGATTACCGCACTTGCGAAATGTTCGTGCGCGGCAGTTATCGATCCGTCCCGCCAGAGACCGCCAATCGTTTCAGCCAGCGGCGCGATCACCCTTTGCAACAATCCCTGGGAACCCAACTCAATCGATCCGCGCCGCAACGCCCCCTCCAGCGCGCGGGAATCCAACTTTTTCACGGCGGTTACGCATTCGTCGAGCATCCCGATCTTGCCGGCAATCTCAGACCGGTTGACGACCGCCGGTGAGGGGGCCTGGATGTCTGCGGCAAGCGCGCGAAGTTTTGACAGCGGCAGCCTGGCCACCGACCCGATGCTGTGGCCCGCCCGGGTGAGGTCCCGCAAAAGGCTCAGCCGCGTGATTTGCTCTTCCGAATACAACCGTCGGTTGCTCCCCGTTCGCTCGGGCTTCACAGCCCCGTATCGCTTTTCCCAGATTCGAATGACGTGAGCGCTCAAGCCGGTACGTCGGACGACCATTTTTATCGGATGATGGGCTTCAGCCATTATTTGAGACAAATTATAGACATTCGGCTTTCCAATTGCAACCAAAAGTTTCTGAAGTCTCGTAAATAGCTTCAAATAAGGTCATTATTGGCATTTATTTTATGAATTTCGTCCGCGCACAAAAAACTTAGACAATATGTTGACAGATGACCAAATCTTAGACATATTCTAGACAAGCAGCGCGCCTTCTCGCAGGCCCGCGGAATTGAACGTGAACAAAAACATCATCATCGTCGGCGCAGGTCCCGGCGGATTGGCATCGGCCATTCTCCTCGCCGCTGCGGGGCTCCAGGTCAAAATAATCGAGCGTCTTCCCGTTGTGGGCGGTCGCACCTCCCGGCTGGAATCGAACGGATTTCGATTCGATTTGGGGCCAACTTTTTTCCTGTACCCAAGAGTGCTTGAAGAAATTTTTGCCAGCGCGGGAACGACGCTGCGCGATGAGGTGGAATTGATACGGCTCGATCCCCAATACCGAATCCAATTTGGCGCCGGCGGCAAACTCGATTGCACGCCCGACATCGGCGCCATGGAAAAGCAGATTGCCTCGCTTTCGCCGTCCGACGCCCCGGGCTTTCGGCGATTTCTTGAAGAAAACAGGACCAAACTCGCGCGCATGGAACCATGTCTTGGAAGTTCCTTTTCGGGTTGGCGCGACCTCCTGCAGGCGCGTCTCTTGAAATTATTGCCCCTGCTTCGGCCGCATCAATCGCTCGATAGCTATCTCAAACGCTTCTTTTCTGACGAACGCGTTCGCCTGGCCTTCTGCTTCCAATCCAAGTATCTCGGCATGTCGCCATTTCGGTGCCCCAGTTTATTCAGCATTTTGAGTTTTCTTGAATACGAATATGGTGTGTTTCATCCGAAGGGAGGATGCGCCGCGGTGACGGCAGCGATGGCAAGGATTGCCGAACAAATGGGAGTTGAGATTTGCCTCAATGAGCCCGTGACAGAAATCCTGTTTAATGGCCGCCGCGCAGTTGGGGTAGCGACCACCGACCGGCGGGTTTATCGCGCTGATGCCATCGTCATCAACGCCGACTTCGCGCGCGCCATGGAAAGGCTGGTTCCCGATCGCCTGCGCCGCCGATGGACGAATCGAAAGTTGGCAAAGAAGAAATATTCCTGCTCAACCTTCATGATGTACCTGGGCATTGACGGCACATTCGAATTACCCCACCACACCATTTACATTGCGGAGAATTACGCCAAAAACCTGGATGATATCGAAAACAAGCGTGTCCTGAGCGATGACCCCAGTTTTTACGTTCAAAACGCATGCGTGACTGACCCATCGCTCGCGCCGGCGGGATGCTCCGCGTTATACGTGCTTGTGCCAGTCCCGCACCAGAACGAAAATGTTGATTGGACGAAAGCGCGGTCAGGATTTCGCAAGCAGGTCCTCACGCAAATCAAGAAGGCCGGCTATGCTATTGATCCTGCGCTAATCCGTTATGAACGCATTCTGACCCCCGCGGATTGGGATACCCGCTACGAAATATACCGCGGCGCCACATTTAATCTGGCTCACACACTCGACCAGTTGCTGCATTTGCGGCCAAATAATCGATTTGAAGACGTCGACGGCCTCTATCTCGTCGGCGGCGGCACTCATCCCGGCAGCGGTTTACCCGTCATCTTTGAAAGCGCCCGCATCAGCAGCCGATTGTTGCTAAATGATCTTGGCTGGCAAACCCACCCTGTCCGGACCCGCCCGATATGCAACGCTCCGGTTCCAAATCATTTCCCTGAAAGGAGCAGATCGGCCCAATTACAATCTCCCTTCCTTGACTTATGAACCGAACCACGACGCCAACGAGAATTCCAATCGTGTTTACTGAAGCCTCCGCAGGGAGCCTTCAGGCTGAAGCCGCGATGGGATCGGCACGACGAGCCCAGGCAATCTGGAGGCGCACGCCTTTAAATCAACGTCTTGCACTCGTGCGGAAACTTCGCCACTTAATCGCCGAAAAAGCCGCTGTGCTCGCGAAGGCGGCGGCAGATGCGCGGGGCCGGCCGCTGTCCGAATCGCTCGTCTCGGAAGTTTTGCCGCTCGCGGACGCCTGTCTTTTCCTTGAGCGCAACGCGACAAAAATTCTCGCAACCCGGCGGTTGGGCCGTCAAGGCCGGCCCATTTGGCTTAACGGCGTACATAGCGAGATACACCGTGAACCGCTCGGCGTCATTCTTATCATCGGACCCGGAAATTACCCGCTACTGTTACCGGGTGTCCAATTGGTCCAGGCCCTGGTTGCGGGTAATGCGGTATTGCTCAAACCCGGGATCGGCGGCACAGCCGCCGCCCGGCAATTATTGGAATTAATAGTTCGCGCAGGATTTGA
>DASYZW010000837.1:0-13679 GCA_035945915.1 Verrucomicrobiia bacterium
CGTTCCAGGCTCTGCGCGAAATTCTGGTAGTTGTCTTCCAGCATTTCTTTACGGCGCTGCAGGTCGGCGATTTTAGATTCGGCCACATCCACCTTGACGGCCGAAGATTGCAATTGGGCTAACTCCTGTTTCAGGACGGCAATTTTGGCCTGAAGTGAAATCGGCGCCATCCGTTGTGAATTGGCGTCTCCTGCGCTGGCAGTTTGTCCCGGGGCGGCCGCGGGTTGATACGTTCCAACCAGGTCTGGATAGCGTTGTTCCAAATTTTGTTTGAGCCATTTTGTTTGGGCGATTTCCAGTTGGGTCTCCTGGACCAGCCGGTTTTCGTCTGTATAACCAAGTTGGGTGTAGTACTGGCTTTGCTGGTTTTGAAGATAGTCCAGCCTGGCGCACACGCGCTGATACTCTTCGACGCGGCCTTGGGGAACGTTCAGTCCCGGCGTCGGCGCCGCGGCGTTGGTTTGTTCGGGTTGGGCATTGAGCTGGCTCTGGTCGGCCGCCAGATCGGCCTGGGCCTCGAACAACTCCGTGTTCAATCCCGCAATCTGGTCGGTGTACGACTTTTCAGCATCCGGCAGGGAGATGATCCCGGCGCTGGTCTTGGCCGCGCGCAATTCGTCCTCCGTTTCGTCAATTTGCGAGCGCAACTGGGCCGTTTCCTGCGCAAGATAATCGTCCGACATGCTCGATTCGTGCACCTGGAGGTGCTTGTCTAAATAATCGTTGATGACCTCCGCGAGCACCGGTTGCACAATGGTCGGATCCGCGTCCATAAAAACCACGTGAATCACACTGTCCTGTTTCGGCGCCTCCACGACCAGGTTCTTTTTGATAATTTGCGCCGCCGCAATTAGATCGTTGCCGCCGCCGTATTTGGCCAGAATTTTATCCGGGCCGATGTCTTTCGCGGCCTGCTGGGCAAGGTCGAAGCTTGTCAATATCTCGATTTCTGAGTTGATGATGCTTTGGCCCATGGCGTCGGGTGACGTCATTTGCGCGTTTTTCGGGTCCGCGTTCACCGAGCGGTTGTCCAATACGTAACGGATGAAAAGCCGGGCCTCGGATTGGTAGGGGGGCGGATAAAACCACCAGTAACTGGCGGCCGCCGCGATGCCCGCTAACGAGAGCAATAGGATCTTCCATTTATGGCGAAATAGAATGAAATAAATGTCCCCCGGAGCCATGGCCGGCGGGTCTGTGTTTTGATCGTAATCTGGCGTCTTCATAGTCTTTCCTGTGTTATGGGATTATCCCCAGTGTCTGTAGAGAAATTCGCCGGCCATCCTCGAGGCCGGTAGCGGCAGCGCTTTAAAAAGGTGGTTGTGCCATCCCAGGCCCTCGTCGCGCATCGGGACAAAATCATTTCGCCGGAAGCAAAAGCGGTAATACCTGATAATCGTTTCTTCTGCGTTCCAGCCCAGCTTGAATCGCCGCAACCCTTCGTTGCCGGTCGACGTTCGCCCCAGGTCCAGCTTCCGGATGCCGTTCCTGGAAAACCAGTTGATGGCCTCGCGAAAGACGAGATTGTTTCCTCGCAATTGTTGGAACGAATCGTCCGATGCCCCAAACTTATAGATCGCCCGGTCTCCCGAATGGAAAAATACCGCGCCTGCCACCGGAACATCCCGCCAGCGCGCCAGGACAACCATACCCAACCCCCGGGATAGCGCGTGCTGGTGAATATTCTTGAAGAACGAGAACGGTTGCGGCGGCAATCCGTGCCGCTTTCGCGATTTGCAGTGCAATAAATAATACTGTTCAATCGCCGCAAACTCCGGCGAGATCTCAATCTGCAAGTCGCTCTTTTCGGCCTTTCGAATTGCGCGCCGGACCGGCCCTGGCAATTGCAGGAAGTATGCTTCTGCGTCCGCCGGTATTTCCACGCAATGACGGTAAAATGCGAGCGATGGAATGGTTCCCTGGAAAAATGGTTCGCCGCCGCGAAATTCCAGGTAGTTCCAGCCGCGGGCCTGGCCTAATTCAACGGCATTGCGGAACAGTTTATCAAACTCAGCCTTGTCAGCGCAGAGAGGATCACAAATGTCTGTGAAGGGCAGGGCGACGGCTCGTTTTCCAGTGAGCGCGCTATTGACTTCCATCAGCGGCAGGACGGCGCCGGATTCTTCGCTGATAAAATAAACCGGGTTGTATCGGTATGTGTCCGTTAAAACCTTTGCCCAGGCCGTCGTGTGGAAAAATGAATAAGCATCGTGGTTTTCCCGGCCGACGCGGTCGTCCCAGTTCTCGTGTGTGAGAGGATTTGTCCAGTGCACGCCTCGACCGGGTGAAAATCGTCGGTCAAGGGAATACGGGATGGAATCCGTCCGGGAAATGACGTCTTGTGCTATCACAATCGAATGATTCAGCTTCTTTGCAAACCTGGACTTGCCTGATCGTGGCGAACTGTGCGCGCCATTGCGCTATCTCGCCCTCTAAAATCTGTAATTGGAGAAATTCTCCAATCGCGCGCTTCACTTCAACTCCGGGCCGGCACAGCCTGAAGTCCGCCTTTTGACGCCGCCCGGATGACCCGCGCGGGATTGCCGGCTACGATTGCGCCCGGCGGGACATCTCTCGTTACCACGCTTCCGGCCCCCACAATGGCGCGCTCGCCTACCGTAATGCCGCACAGCAAAACCGCGCCCGAGCCAAGAGAGGCGCCTCGCTTGATCAAGGTGGGAATGCACTTCCAATCTGCTTCGGTCTGCATTTGTCCTTCTTCTGTGGTGGCCCGGGGATAAAGGTCGTTTGTGAAAACAACATGGTGGCCCACAAAGACCTCGTCCTCCAGCGTCACGCCTTCACAGATAAACGTGTGGCTCGAAATCTTGCACCGACTTCCGATCTTTGCGCCTTTTTGAATTTCCACATACGCGCCGATCTTCACGTCGTCGCCGATTTCGCAGCCATAAAGGTTCGCGAAATCAAAGATCCGGACATTCCGGCCCGCTCGCACGCCGGCGGCGATCAGCCGGTCCGATAATTCCGTTTGCATTATTGGGGAAACATCTCCGGCGCGGTCGCGCGCGGGACTTTTTTGATCAATTTGATTGCCCGCTTTTCCCCGTTGAACCGGGTCACTGGAATGCGTTTGCTTTCCACCTTCTTGGTAAAACCATTTCCGTTCCGATGGTGGATTCTTTCGGGTTCGAAGGTGTTTTCTTCCGGGTGAAGAGTCACCGGCGCGCCGCCCAGCTTGAGAGACTTCGAGGAGGCCTCGAGTATTCGCACCAGTTCCAAACCGTTCTTGCCGTCCGTCAGCGGGGTCGTCCCGTTCTTGATGCAGTCCAGAAAATGCTGGCACTCGCTGCGCAACGGTTCTTCCTGTTTCACATAAGGCACATAAACGTCCCCGTAGTGATAGGCGTATTGGAATTCCGCAAACGTGTCGTAATGGGGCGGTGTTTCGACTCGCGCGTCAAAAACCCGGATTTTTTCGAGCGGCGCCACGTCGTCATACACGATCATGCGCTTGCTCCCCACAATGGTCATCTCCCGGATCTTGCGCGGGTCGAGCCAGCTATTGTGAATCATTGCCGTGCGTTGCTTTGGAAACGTCAGGCATATCATCGTTACATCCTCGACCCCCGGGGTAATATGGGCGCATCCCCGGCAATTCACCGAAACCGGCGGTTCGCCCATGATGTATTGAACGATGGATATGTCGTGCGGGGCCAGGTCCCAGGCGACATTGATGTCCTTTTGGAACAATCCCAGGTTCAGCCGGCGGGCGCAAATATACCGGATGTCGCCGATATCGCCCTGGTCAACGATTTCTTTGATCTTTCGGACGACGGGCGAATACAGAAAAGTATGGCCGGTCATGAGTATCAGCCCTTTCTTTTGCGCGATGTCAATCAGCTCTTCGCATTCCGCGGAGGAACTGGCCATCGGTTTTTCAATGAAAGTATGTTTGCCCGCCAGAAGGCTCGCCTTGGCCATCGGATAGTGCCATTTTACGGAGGTGGAGATGACTACCGCATCAAGACCAATGCCGTTGAGCATGAAATCGTAATTCGTTGCCCGTTGCACGTCCGGGTAAAGCGCCTTGAGATGTTGCAACCTTTCCTCGCTCGTATCGCACATCATTTTCAACTGACAATCCGTCAGCAAATTGAAATTGCGGACCAGATTTGGACCCCAATAGCCGCAGCCAACGACACCAACTTTGATAATTTTAGACATAGAGATAGTGGATGATTTGCCCGCCCGGATACTTCCCCGCCGAACAATAAGCCTGCAATTAATGGTTTGCCACGCGGGCCGGCAGAATGCTTTCCTCTTCCATCGGGAGAGCCTTCGGTCCGGCCTTTTTGTTCTGCGTATCCATCACCTGGCCAAGCAGTGTGGGAATAGTCTTGAAAATAATCTTCAGGTCCAAACCGAGGCTCCGGCGGCGCGAATAGTCGATATCCAGCCGGATCATCTCCTTGAACGTCGTTTTGTTCTTGCCGCTGACCTGCCAAAGCCCGGTCAGGCCGGGAACGACGCTGAAGCGTTCATATTGATCGGGGCGGTAATATTTGAATTCGTACGGCAGGCAGGGCCGCGGGCCCACCAGGCTCATATCGCCTTGCAGAACGTTGATGAGTTGCGGCAGTTCATCCAGCCCGGTTGCCCTTAAAATCACGCCAAATGGGATGATCCGTTTGTCCCCGCCGGTGTCCATCTTCGTCATCGGGGTGTTGGATTCGATCAGATGCTGCAAGTGGCCTTCATGGGAAGATGGATTTGTGTTGATAAACATCGTCCGAAATTTCAAGCAGAGGAACTTTTCCCCGCGCAGCCCCACCCGCTCCTGCTTAAAAAGGATCGGTCCCTTTGAAACAAGACGAATGATGGCGCAGGTAAAAAGTGCCAGGGGAAGAATCAAGGGAAGGGCCAGCAGGATGAATCCAATGTCGAGGACGCGTTTCCAGGGCGGGGTTTGTAATCCGGGGATTACGTGATTGAGTGTATTCATTTGGATTTAGCAAAAGCTCCGCACTTGTTGTTTTTACCAACTTTCCCTGCTTTTCCTTTTTCCTCCAATGAAGCGACGAACGATTCGTCGCTTCGGGTGCTAAACGCCCGCCGTCGGGCGCGCCAGCGCCGGCGCCATATGGGCCAGCGTGTTTTCCAGCAATACTACCGCGGTCCGATCCACCTCCACGGGCGTCGGTTGTCCGAGAACGTCCAACAAAATCTGAACCCGGCGTTTTGCCGGCATATTTCGCAGCACATGCGCGTGCATTCCATCAAATGCGCCCCCGGCCACCGTGACCTCGCTGCCGGGCGTGAGCCGGTTTTCTATGGTCATCGGCTCGTCCGCTTCAAAACATTCCTGAAGCTCCTCGATAATCGTGTCGGCCACGGTGGGGATTTTTCCTCCAAATTGCACCAGGCTGCTCACGCCATTTGCGTGTTTGATCTCGTCCAGGGATTCCCGGATGTCGCAACGCACGAAGAGATAACACGGAAACAGTGGTTCAATGGACGTCACCGCGCCGCGCCGGGTGGCGCGTTCCAGGCGCAACCGCGGTAGAAACGACTCCAGGCCGAGGTTCTTTCGCAGCGTGGCCGCGGCAATGTGCTCGTGCTTTGGTTTTGTACGCACACAATGCCATGCCGGGCTTTCCACTTGGACCTCCATCTTCATTCGGGGTTGCATTAACATTAAATATGCCAATCCAATTATCGCGGGATATCGAAGGGATGAGGGCAATTTTGAAGGGCGATTTGCAACTTTGCATGCAACTTGCAAAAAGCCAACACCTTTTGCGGGGAGGAAAAAATGGAGCGCAAAAAATTTCGCGGTCCGAGCAACTGTGATGGCGGGAAGAACGGACCGCGCCCGAAATCGCCACGGTCACGGCCGCCGCGGGATCAATGCGCGGGCCGCCTGAGGGCGGCCCGCGCGAAAACTTGACGAAAATTAATTGGAAATAGAAACAGTCCGATAGAAACGGCGACTGTATTGGCTGGCATTCGAATCAACGAATTGGAAGGAGCCCGTGTTCGTTTGCAACGCGACCCAGTGTACCAGGTCAGTCGATGCCTGGACGATGTACTGGGTGTTCGCCGCGCCGGTCAGCGCGAAGCCGAATTGCCCGGCCGGAAGACCCACCGCGGCGCTCAACAATCCCGCCGCCTGGGTAACCGTGCCAATTGCGGCGGAAATTTCCGACGATAAGCCGCTCTCGTCGTAACTGCTGTCGTGTGAGCTCGCCGCAAAATAAAAGGTCTGTCCGTTGGGCAGCGAAAGCGAGACATTCGTCACGTTTCCAACCGGCACGCACGTGGAGTCGCTCAGGTCGCTATTGGTGCTGTAGTAGATGTAATAGCCGGTCACCCCGGAACTGGTGCTCGGGTTCCAGCCAAGCGTCACCGTGGAATAGGTATCAGCCCTGGTTTCAGCCCCGAAAAGCAGTACCCCGGCCATTGCGAGAAGAATTAAAATTTCGCGCATAGTTATAGTCTTTCTATTTTGTATTTGTATTCGTTTTCCGGAATGCCTGAATCCCGGTCGTTTGAAGAAAACGGCACTCGCCGCTTTCGCCTGTTTCAAACGATTTTTCAACAATGTCAAATCACGCTGCCTGATGTGCGCGCCTGAAGCGCAAACCAGCAACGACTGCTTTAGAAAACCGCGAAGATAATGAACGTCGGGAAGCCTTGCTTCCTCGTGCCTGTCCGCTTCATCAGCTAACTAACTTTGCCTGTGAGCGTATAGTATCCCAAGTCCTCCAGTGCGCAAGCTTTTTTTCGAAAAATTCTCAAATTTTTTTTATGCGTTCCGTCCACATTATGTACACGAAGCAATTTTTCGAGCAAGCGCTTAAAAAAATTGTCGCGCGCGCGGGAGCGCGCGGCGTGACGGCGATCCATCAGGATGGCGGGAGCGCTTTGCTCGATAATTTTTTTCGGCGCGCGAATTCGCCGCGCTTGACGAATCAGGTTTTGAGGTTACAGTGACCGTGAACAAGGAGTTATGAAAAAACGTATTTGCCAATTTCGTCAATGGCCATTGTTAAGGCTTTCAATCGTCACACTTGCCCTGCTCGTCACCGCCGCCGGGTGCAGCACGGCTTATTACGACCCCGATAATCCGTCCGCCGCCGCCACTGCGCAGGACGGCTATTATAGCACGGCATCACAATCGGGGTCTTCCGCGCCGCAGCCAACGATTCTTCGGCAGGGGGACGTTGTTAAAATCTCGTTTCCCGGCGAATCGACCCTGAATGAAACCGAACAAATCCGGCTCGATGGAAAAATTGCCCTGCCCCTGGTCGGGGATGTGCAGGCCGCCGGCCTGACGCCGGACCAACTCCAGCAGAATCTTGTGAAATTATACGCGCCTCAAATTTCGGCCAGCGACGTGACCGTTGCCATCCAGTCAGCCTCATTTCCGGTTTATGTGACCGGCTGCGTGTTGTCACCCGGTAAAATTTCTTCCGCCGAGCCGATTACGGCCCTCGAAGCGGTTATGCAAGCCGGTGGTTTCGATTATTCTCGCGCCAACCTGAGAAGAGTTCACGTCATTCGACGCGAAAACGATACTTCACAAAGCTACGTATTAAATTTGAGCAGTGTCTTAAAGGGCGATGATAAGAATGATTTTTTCCTCCAGCCTAACGACATCGTCTACGTGCCTGAAAAATTTGCGTGGTTCTAGGCGGTGAGCGGGTCTCTGCTGGAATAAAAAAAGCCCCGCGGGAGCGGGGCCGGGATTGGGACCAAACCGCCGGGTTTATTTTCGCCGGCGGAAAGCAACGAGTGCGCCGATGCCGGACATGCCCAGGAGCGCCAACGCGGCGGGTTCAGGCACGGCCTCGGCAGTAATATTTGGATTATTAACAAATGCGTTGTTTGACGTATTGTTGTCAACGACCGAAAAACTCGAGGTGTTGTAGTCCATACTGTCAAACGTCCCGCTCGTCGTATAAAATGGCAAACCACCGGCGAATGGGCTCAGTGTGAGTGTATAGGCTTCAGTGAGGCTGTTTAACCCGCCGCTGACCGCCAGGGCGACTTCCAGCCCGCCGTTCAAATTCGCATAGGTGACTGGAATCGCGCTCGCGGTGCCGCCATCCACTCCGAACGTAAAGTTGTCCGCGCCTCCGCCCGCGTAAGCCAGGTCGAAGGCTGAGCCGATATTTAAGCTGAGTGAGGAGCCGGCGCCGCCGATGCCGCTCGAACCGAGCCCAATCGAAAACGTCTGGTTATACAGTGAAGTCGAACCGCTCGGGCCGGCGGTGAACGATCGCGACAAAATCATTTCAGGCGAAACCGTGGTGGGGGAATTGGCATACGTGCCCCATGCGTAGCCCGACGACAAAACGCCATCCGAGTTTCCGTACGAAGTCTGGTCCAGGTAGGTGCCGGCATAGGGCGGATTGTTATTATTGACCACTTGATTCGCCCAGGGGCCAAAACCACTTCCCAGATTTGCGGGTGTGGCGCTCCAGGTGCCGACATAGTTTGCCGCGGTATCGGATGCGCTGGCAGCGGCAAAGGCCTGCACTCCAGGCGCCAAAAGGGCTGCGGTGGCGGCGATTCTTAGGATTTTTCCGGAAGGTTTAATATTCATAGTAGGGCTGCTTTAAATTATCAAAGTCCAGACCAGATGCATACCGCATATTTGTGCGGTCATGGCAAAGGTCATTGCGACGAAATGGCCTCAATTTCATAATATTTCTGCGGAACCGGCGGATCATTGGCCGTGTCGTCGTAGAAGGTCGAAGTCCCCTGGCTCGGAATGACCCCGCTGATCGGTTCGAAGGGTTGCGACAGGTTCGTTGTCGCCAGGACCTCGTAATTGACCCCGCTGGTGCTCGCCCAGACGATCAACTGGTTGTTCGGGCTGACGCTGGTGATTTGCAGGGGTTGCCCAATGATAACCACTTTGCTGTCGCTGACGACCGTGGCCGTCGTGTTGCTGAAAACCACCTGGATATTGTTGCTGCCTTGCGTCGGATTGTTCCAATTGTAGCTCAGCAGGCGCATTCCCGGGCCGCAACCGGTCCCACCAATGGTGTAAAAATCACCATTTTGCGCACGCGGCTGGAAAACGCCGTTGATATAGATGCTGAAATAATTCGGCGCCTGGCTGTTATTAATCCCGGTCAGCAAATTCGTCGTGAAACACGCCTGGATGGTAAAAGCTGAACCGGATGGCAGGGTCACAATTTGCCCGTTCTGCGACGGATTCGAAATGTTCACGTATTTTGTCGCGGCACTTGCGGTCACGGAAGACGACAATGTCGCGTAACGATTTGTATAAATCGTTGAGGTTAATTCCTTAAGATGAACAGTGATGGTGACCGGGCCGTTCGTCGGCACGTACGGGAAATTCATGTCGAATTCCTCCGGATAATTCGTGTAGATCGCGCTTAAGGCGGGATTTGGTGTCACCTGTGGCACAGTTGCAAAAACAGGATTGCCTTGGGCATCGTTGCCGATGCCATTCGCTTGTCCGGTATAAATATCGTAACTATTCGTCGCGTTGTCCTGGATATTGATGTCCGCCTCCGTCACGGACGAGTCGCCCCGGATCACAATCGTGTAGGTTTGGTTGGTCAAAATCATTCCCGGCGCCGGCGAAACCAGCGCTCCCGTCGGAAGCGAACCGTCGTAGTAGAAGGTCTGGACGAACGTGTTATAAACGCTCGATTGTCCCGCCCGCGGCAAAAATGTCCGGGCGCGAATAATGTGAAATCCGGTCTGCAATCCCACGGACGTGTTCGCCGGATTCAAGTCATCGTGCGTCCAGATAACCGCCGTGGTCGGGTTAAAATTGGTGATGGCCGCCTGGGTCAATCCAAACAGTTTTGACCCGCCGGGTTCGTCGTACGGGATTGGTGATATGCTTGGCCAGTTGGTGGTGTTGTTCACCGCATTTCCGTAGCTGCCCCCGTTAAATAAACTCACTTTGTAGCGAACCTGTGTCCCCGCCGAAACGCCCGGAATCGTGCCTTTCCACCAATCGATGTTGGAGTTATTGCTGTCAGGCGCCTGCCAAAACGCCGGAACAACCTGGGTAGTGCCCTTTCCAGTGCCAAAAGCGCCCTCGGGATTTGAGCCGTCAGTCGTGTAATAGATGTAACAGGTGTTCACTTGAAATCGATACCCGGACTGAACCCACACGTCCACCGGCTGGCCGCCGGATGGATTCAGCGGATTGCGCTGGCCTGGCGCGTTCGTGATGAGCGCGGTCACGAGGTTCGTCGGGTCGTGCCACACCCACGTGGCGGTTGCGTTCGTAATTTGCGAGCCATAGCCGGATCCCGGAATGTCATTGCTCCCGCCGCCCGCGGTATAATAATACGTCTCCGCCCCCAATGAGACGATTGTGTTGCTTGCCGTGTTTCTCGCGGCGAATTTTTCCGGCCCGTTTCGAAATTCAAATGCCGTCTGCTCATAGCCCAGGAAAACGTCGTCCGAATAGCCTGGAGGATTGTCCCGCAGATCAAGAAAATTGGTGGGCGCAATGCCGGCCTGGAAATTCGTCGGGCCCAAACCCATCTGGCTGTTCAAATCAATCCCGCCATCCAGTTTGACGAGTGTGTTTGAGGTCGAGGCATCGCTGTTAACGAGAATGTTAAAGGCGCCATTCGTCACTACGGGGATGTCGATGGCGTAGGTGAGACTGGAAACATTGCCTTCTCCCGGTGCATAGGCAATGTTGCCGAACGAATCCACGCCGCCGCGCATCTTAAACGGAAAGAGCGGACTGTAATTGGTTTGTCCGTCCGGCCCGTCACGACGATAGACCGGAAGCGAGGGCACCTGGGCGCCGCCCTGTGTCAAAATGATCGCGTTGGTCAGCGGATTGTTCTGGCTCGGCTGCGGCCATTGAATTCCGTACATGACCCATGCCCCGCTCGGAATTACCAGCTCGATCGCGCCGCCCCCTGTGGCCGGTGTCTGGCCGCCGATGTAAATCAGGCGGTCCGATGGATTGGCCGCGTTCGCCGAGCCCTGTGCCGCGCTTAAACTGGTCGTCGCCCCATGGACCAATAGTCGATGATAGGCGCGATAGCCGCCCGCCACGTCCCCGGAACTGGATAATTGGGTCAAAAGCGTCCCGGGAGGAAATCCAACAACAATCCCAAGGTTGCGGGAATTTGAAAGCGAGGTGTCGGCGTTGGCAGAACCGTTGCCGGTGTTCGTGCTCACCAAATAGTATCCGTCACTGGTTCGGCCCTTCACGCCGTCGTCAAACGTGATGTCTCCCGGGTAGCCAAAATCATCATTCATCCCGAACAACACCACCGCCTGCGTCCAGGGCGCCGAATTGGTTCCCTCCCGATAATCATACCGCTCATATAAAACCACGTTTTGGTCGCTCCAGCGCGACCACGTTCCCCCGCGGGAAAGTTGATTGTGAAGATAAACCGTGTCTGGCCCGGAATTGTCGCCGAATTCTCCCAGGTAATTGTAATAGGAGGCGATCGGGGTGCCGCCGCCGGTGTTGTGAAAGAAGCCGTCCGAATACACCATGGGCAATCCCTCGTGCATAAAAAAGTAGGCGTTCTCTAACGCCTCATCCGTGGGACAACAGCTTCCGGAGTCCTGCGTTTGGGGCATGTTCACCGCCTGGGCCGGGCTGAAATTGCCGTTTCCATCGCAGTTCCCTTGCTCGCTCGTGGACGGCGAATAATCGCGGCCGTCCATTCCGTATAATCCGGGGCTGCCGCCGTAATTACTCAGGATGGAATTGAATTCATTGTAGAGCGGAAAATTAAGGAGCCGCATTCCGGAATTAAGGTAATCATAATAATCTTCGCCCTGGGGCAGCGCGGATGGGTCGCATTCGCCAAAGAGCACCGCGTCGTTGCGCGGCGCTTCGGTGTTGAAGCAACTGTTGCGATTGCCGTCGGTTTCAATATAGCCGTTCCCGGTCACATTATTGCCGTAGCCGTGAACGTAATCGTACATCGCCTGGACGGCGCCCGTGTAACCGGCAAAAGTCGGGTCGTCCGTTTGGCCGGTCTCGTTGCCGAAAAAATTCTTCGGCACATGTTTGACGGCATCCAGGCGAAAACCGTCGCATCCGGTTTTGTAGAGGGTCCATGCCACCGCGCGGCAAAGATACGTGGAGACGTCTTCGGCCACGGGCTGGCCATGGCCGTCAAATGGCCGCCAGCCGTTCAATGGCCCGTAACCGTTCGTCATCGGCCAGCCGGTTCCGGCGCCGGAGCCTAAAAATGCCCCGTTGGTGTCCATATATAAATCGGTCCTGCCGGGGAAACGGATGAACGACGGCTTGGTCCCCGTGTCGCCCAATGCCGGGCCGTAATTTAAGTTCACCGTGCCCGGTTCCTGCGCCAGGTCGCACAGGCCCTCCAAACACTGGTTTTCGACCTGCCACGTGTTGCACCACTCGCTGATGTTGGCCCAACTTTTATAGCCTCCCGAAACTGTCTGAAAATGAAAGTCCTGCGGAATCAATCCGGGATAATAGGTCGTCGGCGTTCCCGCCCCGGGATACCCGGGCACCGTCGAGGCCCGATGATTCATCACGTTGTCAAAATAAACCCGAATGCCAAAGCGATGGGCCGTCTGCACCATCTGGATCAATTGCGCTTGCGTCCCATACATCGTCGCCACCGTTCCTTGTTGATTGGTGCTGCCCAGGTCAAAAGGATCGAAAACATCGTAGCCAACGGAATAGCCGCCCGAGTTTCCTTTGCATGGAACCGGAAGATAAAGACTGTCATAGCCCGCTTCGGCAATCTCCGGCATCTTCGCCGTGATTCGAGACCACGACTGCTGGAATAATTCCAGCATCGCTTCGCCCCGGCTGGTCCGGGGCGGATCAAAACAAAAACATAAAATTGCGATTGCGAAGATCGCGCGGCGAGAACAGGTTCTCAATGACATTGCGTGTTAACGTGTGAGGTGATGGGCCAATGCCTCTTGCCCGTAACAGGTTTGAGGCGTGGCAAATTTCAGTACTCCACGCAGTCCGTCAACGGCTTGGGTGATGGCGTCGCCCATACTATCGCCCTTAATACCAATTGTTTCCACCACATTTTTGTGCGGTAACTCAAGATAACTCCGGTCGTTTGGGTGTATTTTGCTTCACGCCCGGGCTCTGGTTTGGATGGGACGGACTGAAATTGCCGACAGAACAAGCTTGAAAGGCTTGACCTTCCTGCGCCAGGAAGGCTACGGGAGGACAGTAGTGGAAGCGGTCTTGCTGGCGGGCTCGTTGCACATTTTTTGGGTATAGGCAAGGAAACGGGGAAACGAAGCCAAATTCTGAGTAAATTGGCCAATTCATTTCCACGCGCATTTCTCAGGGCGAATTTCAGGAGATCGTAAACGCGGCCAGGGAATCAGGCATGAATCAAACGAAATGGGTTAGAACCAAGCTCATTGCCGCCGCTCGTCGGGCTTAAAATACTTTCCAGCGTGTGAAAACATCAATGTTTATGCGGTCAAATAAATGGGTTTGTGAAGCTGATAGTCCCGCGGTCTGTCGTAACCAGTATTGGTGACATGAGGAAAAAGCGGGATCTGCTACCTTACTGACGTTGGTGGGATGTCCTCGTGCTAAAGCGATACAGTGCCTGAAAATGGGACACTCAGTCCCGAACCGATTTCATGCGTCCCCGGTGTAGTATTGTTGCCTATGTACCGGCGATTGAAGTCTGGACGACGGAGATACGGAGTAAACGGCGCGCTGTTTTTTG
>DASYZW010000838.1:0-6943 GCA_035945915.1 Verrucomicrobiia bacterium
CGCGGTCGGCGGGATAGATTTTTCCGCTCTTCATTCGTTCGCGCAATTCTTCGGCGGTCAAATCAATGTTTACGATTTGGTCGGCTTCGAGGACGAACCGGTCGGGCACCCGTTCGCGCACGTCCACCCCGGTGGCCTTCAGGACCGTGTCATGCAGGCTTTCCATGTGCTGGATGTTCATCGCCGTGATGACGTTGATGCCCGCGAGCAGCAAATCGTGGACCTCCAAAAACCTTTTCGGATATTGGGAGCCCGCAACATTCGAAAAGGGAAGTTCATCAATGATGCAAACCGTCGGATAACGCTTGAAGATGGCGTCCACGTCGAGCGTTTCGACGGTGGTGTTGCCGTGCGGCGTTTTTTTCCGGGGGATGATTTCCAGGCCAGCCAGCAGTTCCTCGGTTTCCTTTCTTCCATGGGTTTCCACCCAACCGATGACAACATCCACGCCGGCCTTTTTTAGACGATGCGCTTCTTCGAGCATCGCGTAGGTCTTGCCCACGCCTGCGGCGTGGCCAAGGTAGATTTTGAGTTTGCCCAGGCGGCTCTTTTCAATAAGCCGCAGGAAATCCTCGGGCTTTAGCCGCTCCGTCGGCATTTCAACTGGTTCAGCCACGAGGAAAGGAAAATGGAAAAGCGCGAAATGAAAAAGGAAAAACTGCGTTTTTCCTTAATATTGCGCGCCTTTGACAAATTGAGTAAATGCGTCCTTTTGCGCCGCCACAACGGCGGGATCCCCCATTAACTTATAAAACCAGGTCTGGCCAGGCAAGGTGACGACGATACCCACGAGTTCTGAAGGTTTGCCGCTCTTGGCGTTGTTGCCCGTAAGGTCGATGAGTTGAGCCTGGCCGCCAGGAACCGCAAAGGTCACCGTCGGAATCTCGTCCGCCGGCGGCAAACCCAGTTGTCCGCGCCAACGGTTGACATTTGGCGCCAGCCCGCCGCCGTCACCGCTCGAAGAACTGACGTTCACGTCCGCGGTGAGGCCGCTTTCTCCTTTAATTTCAAATTTTGCGATGAGAAATTGGCCGGCCGGAATGGACTGCCAGCCTGCCGGGATGGTCCAATTCGGCTGGCCCGAATGGGCCTGTTGGTCCGCAGGCGCTGTCATGGTGCTGATATCCGGGTGGCCGGGAGGTAATTGACCCTGTGGCGGCTCCTGCCGGGCTGATTGCATGCCCGAACCGAAGTTCAGCGATTGCAGGAAGGTAATAAACGCGGGTTTTTGTTGTTCAACCAAATCGGAGTCGCCGGTCATTTTTATAAACCAGGTTGTCCCATCCCGGTGTTGAATGACGGCGAGAATGCGCGTTGGATGGCTGGTCGGCGGATTTTGTCCCGCAATGTCATACAGGCTTGCCGGCTGGCCTCCCGCCTGGACATTTTGCGCCGAATTTTTCAACTCATCATCGGGCGAAGCCGGCAAACCAACTTGCCCGCGCCACCGATTCACATTTGCAAAATCGCCGCCGGCCATGCCGGGTAATGGAACGACACTCACATCCGCAGCCTGGCCTCCGGAGCCGGTAATTTTAAAAGAGGCAACACGCATTTCGCTCGGCGTCACAGAAGTCCAGCCAGCCGGGGTAGTCCAGGTCACAGGTGGCGCATTTTGTACGTCTGATGCGACAACGCCGGATGGCATTTGTGCTGATGAATTGTCCGCCATGGGCACGTTAGGATGCCCTGGTGGCAGGTCTGGGGAATTTGTGGCAAGAGGCGGGGATGCCCGCTGCGTCTGGTCCTGGTCCGAGCTTACCTGGTAAACCTCAACCTTCTCACGGTGACAGCCAACGGTGATGACAAGCATCGTTACCAACAGCAAGGGGACTTGGGGCCGGCCATGGATGGCGGAGTTATTTTTCATGATACAACTTTAATTTTCTATTCGTGATCGGTTCAAGGCTTATTTTGAGGGTAATAAGGGCGCCCAAATGGGAGCGGATGCAGCCTTTTAAATTGCAGGCCGGGTGTTATCTGTTAGGATGTGTGAAGGCTGTGGCGGAAAACCAGCCGCATAAAAAACCGCGTGAACGCTGAACTTGTCAATTTTGCCGCGCGCCTTCGGGACGCGATTTCGCATCCGGATGACGCCTTTGCTGGCCGGGCGCTGGAACTGTTTGCTCTTCAGTTCCAATCGAACGCCGCTTACCGGCGCATTTGCGAAGCTAAAGGTTTGACCCCGGGCAATGTCGGGCACTGGACGGAGGTTCCGTTTGTGCCCACGGTTGCATTCAAAGAACTGGAATTGTCCTCCATCCCCCCCAATGAACGTACCGCGACGTTTCATTCCAGCGGCACGACCGAACGATCGCCCAGCCGGCACTTTCATTGCGCCCAATCCCTCGATCTTTATGGGACGGCGCTTTGGGCGGGGTTCAAAGAGAAGGTGATTTCAGGAACGGAGAAATACGATTTGGTTATTCTTTCGCCGCGTCCGCGGATTACACCTCGCTCGTCGCTGGTCCATATGTTTGAAGTCGTGCGGCGGCAACTGGGCGCGCCGGATACGGCATTCATTGGGGAATTGGACGACGGCGGCGCGTGGACTATTAATTTTGAGGCGGCCTTGGCGGCCTTGCGTCGTGATGAACGGCCCAAAATGATAATGGGCACGGCATTTTCTTTTGTTCATCTGGTCGATTTTCTGGCTGAAAACAATTTGCGTCTGAAAATGGCGGCAGGATCACGCGTCATGGAGACGGGCGGTTACAAAAACCGCTCGCGGGTGATGTCTAAAACGCAATTACACGGGCTGATTGCTGAGCGCCTGGGCGTCTCGCGCCCGGGAATCATTTGCGAATACGGCATGAGCGAGCTTAGTTCGCAGGCGTATGACGCCGGCAATGCCGGCCGCCATTTTGAATTTCAGTCGTGGGCGCGGGTACAAATCATTTCGCCGGAAACCGGTCGTGAGGTTGCTTGCGGCGAGACGGGATTGATTCGGATTTTCGACCTGGCAAACGTATTTTCAGTGGCTGCTATTCAAACTGAGGATTTGGCCATTCGCCGTGGGGAAGGTTTTGATTTGGCCGGTCGCGCGGCTTTAGCTGAACCGCGGGGATGTTCGCTCATGACCGCCTGATCCAGCGCGCTTATGAACCTGCCCAATTATTTTTTAGCTGATTTGCCGCCGGAAGCCACGCTCTCGCCGCTGATGATCTCGGAGGCATGCCAGACATTGAAGCGCAATCGCGAACAGTATTTGGCAAACCGTTCGTTGCAAAACATGGTGAATTTGCTGGCGCGTCTTGCGGCGAACTGGCTGGAACCCGAATTTCCATTTCGAAAGTATGCATTGGAACACGACACGAACTCCCGTTTCTCCCGCGCCACCCTGGAGCGTGGTCTCGACAATTTTTTCCGGCAGTTGACGCGTGAAAATTTCCGCGCCTTGATTTCCGCGGAACTCGGCAATGCCACGGACGCCTCTTCCGGCAGGCTCGAATCGGGCGTTTCGCCCGGCGGAGGGTTTTGGCGCGGACCGGATTTCCAGGTCCACATCGGCGCCGGCAATATTCCCAATCCGGCAATCATGAGCCTGATTCTTGGATTGTTGACGCGCTCGGCGCAATTCCTGAAATGCGCGAGCGGCTGTTCGTTTTTACCGCGATTGTTCGCGCATTCTCTGTACGACGCGGACCCCAAGCTCGGCGCGTGTCTCGAAATCGCGGAATGGCGCGGCGGCAACGCCGGCCTGGAAAATGCGCTCTTCGCCGAAGCCGATTGCGTTACGGCGACGGGCAACGATGAAACGCTCGATCAAATCCGCGTCAAACTTCCCGCGCGCGTCCGGTTCCTGGGTTATGGTCACCGGGTCAGCTTTGGCATTGTCGCCGGAGATATTCTATCGGGATCGCGAACGGGCAAAATCATTTCCGCCGCGGCTGACGACGTTGTGGCGTGGAACCAGTCAGGTTGCCTGTCGCCGCAGGTCATTTATGTTATGCCTGGCGGCCAGGTGTCACCGGAACATTTTGCGCAATTGCTGGCAGACGAATTAGGAACGCGTGAATCAAGTGAGCCCCGGGGTGAAATTTCGCCGGAAGAATCGGCGGCAATCACTTCGCGTCGTGCGATATACGAAATTCGTGCCGCACACTCACCCGCGACCACCCGCCATTGGCGTAGCGAGGGTTCGACCGCGTGGACCGTAGTTTTTGAAGCCGACCCGCGGTTTCAGGTGTCCTGTCTCAATCGCTTCATTTACGTAACACCGGTTTCAGACCTGAAGGCGCTGTTGGAAAGCGCGGACGCGGTCCGGGGCAAAGTTTCGACGATCGGGGTGGCCGCGCCGGAAGAGATGGTTTCTGAAATGGCAGTTCAATTTGCCCATTGGGGCGTGACGCGAATTTGTCCACTGGGCCGGATGCAAATTCCTCCGCTGACCTGGCGGCATGACGGACGGCCCTCGCTCGGTGATTTGGTAACATGGACCGACGTGGAATTTCAATTATGAGAATGGAATTGCGAAAGACGTTTCAGTTCGAGGCGGCGCATCTTTTGCCGCGACTGCCGAAGTCACACAAATGCCGGCGGCTTCACGGCCACAGTTTTAAAGTGGAAGTCGCCGTCGCAGGCGAATGCGATGAAAAGACGGGCTGGCTGATGGATTATGCGGATATTTCAGCCGCGTTCCATCCCCTTTGGCAAAAGCTGGACCATTATTACCTGAACGAAGTTCCCGGCCTCGAAAATCCCACAAGTGAAAACATCGCGGCATGGATATGGCGCAAGTTGAAGCCGAAATTGCCGGTCCTGGTGGAAATAGTCGTTGCCGAGACCTGCACCGCCCGCGCCGTCTATCGCGGAGACTAACCCGGCGCCTTTCGTCAGCAACTTCATTCCCAATAATGGTTCATCAGCTCATGGGTCCACTGCGGTTGTTGAATTTCCCCAATCGGCAGAAATTCCCGCATGACCGGCTTGATATCCAGTACGGGCGTGCCGTCTATGGCGTCCAGGCTCTTCAAAATGAGCTGGCGTCCTCGTCGTCCCAGAAGCCGGGCAATTGAAACTCCTAATCGATTTGGCCGGTTTTTTCCGCGTTGCGCAAAGATGCCGACCTTTGGCCATTTCAAATTCTCGCGCGGATGCCGCGCGCCACGCTCAACTCGATCCTCGGATACCCGGTGAAACAAATAGACGACTTCGATATGGGAAAATTCGTCGATTCCGTCCAGCGCTTCCGGGCCGTACTCGGGACACAATTCAATTTCCGACTGTATTGCGCCCCAACCGTCATCTGTTGCGCCCGTGCGAGGACTGCGAACATAGCCAACGGGGATTAAAGAGATCATAGATGCATAGATATTGTGAACCGGCAAAAGCTGCTCCGCGCATGCGGGAAGTCAAGCACTGAACCACCGTGACAAATCCAAAAATCCTTGCCAACGCCGTTAAGTCAATCAAAGTAAACCTCATGAACCACTGCAATACTACCCGAAATTGCCGGCCCGGAACTATTCTTAACCTGGCGAAAGCGATTTGCCTGATAGCCGTGGCCGCCGCCTTTGCCGCATCCGCTGCCGCGGCCCGCTTTCCTTGGGACTGGACGGGTATTCTCGGCACAGGCCAAAGTCTGTCTGTCGGTGAAAAGGGCCGCCCCGTTCTCTCTACCAATCAGCCTTATCACAATCTCAAACTTTCCACCGATGATCTGTCGTGGCCAATTGATCCGGAAAATCCCGTCCTCACCTTGGTGCCTCTGGTTGAGCCCATCGGCAGGCTTTCTCCCGGTTATCCAAGTTCCTGGCCGGAAAATATCGCGGGCGAAACGCCGCATTCGGCCATGGCCAACGAAATCACCGCGCTCGTAGAGGCCAAATTTGGACGCGACTATGTGACTGTCCATAGTGCCGTTGGCGAAAATGGACAGGGAATGGTCTTCCTCAAAAAAAACGCTATTCCGAAAGGCCTAAACGGTCGCTCTTACGCCGCCGCCCTGATTGAAACCAGGGCCATCAACCGCCTCGCGAAAGCCGCCGGAAAAACTTACGGTGTAGGCGCCATCATCGTCACTCATGGCGAAACAGACGCGGGCAACCCGGATTATGAAAGCGAACTGTACCAGCTATGGTCGGATTATAACACTGACCTTCGCGCGATCACCGGCCAAAAAGAAAAAATCCCGATGCTTATTTCCCAACAAAATACGTGCGCCGACCGCTCCGCCTCCACGCTCGCCCAATGGAAAATCGGGCATGATTATCCGGCTGACTTCGTATGCTCCGGCCCTAAATACCAATATCCGTCGGCCGAAGGTCTCCATTTAACGGCAAAGGGCTACCAATTGCTTGGCGAAAAATACGGTGAGGTTTATTTCGAAAAAGTGATCCGTGGCCGCGACTGGCGGCCGCTGGAACCTGTGAAAGCAAAGGAGGAGCGGAAAAGGATTACGATTCACTATCATGTGCCGGTAAGTCCAATGGTTTGGGATACCAGCTTCGAATCGCCGCATGCATCCGTCCCCGAATGGAAGAATGGCAAAGGCTTCGAGGTAACGGCGTCAGACGGTTCCAAAATCTCGATCGTTTCCGTGGCTATTTCAGGCCATGACGTGATTGTCACCTGCGCTTCAGAGCCCGGCCCCGGCGCGCGTGTCGGTTACGCCATGATCGCGGAAAAGGAGCGAATGCGGACGCCATTTCCAGGTTCTCCTCGCTGGGGCCTATTGCACGATTCGGACCCGTTTCGGGGCGCCGTTACTGGTGAACTGCAGCCGAATTACGCGGTCGCTTTTGAAATGCGGTTGCAATAATTGTAAGTATTCTTCGAAACTGGCGCTCTTGCCGACCGCTACGGCAAGCGCATCCGGCAAATGTTTCAGCCAACGTGTTGGCTATCCCTGACTTCAACCTCAACTCCGCCTAAAAGCGTGGCTAAAAAATTGTAGACTGCGCCAAAAATAACGAAAAAGACAAAACCGACGATGGCCATG
>DASYZW010000839.1:0-5258 GCA_035945915.1 Verrucomicrobiia bacterium
GAGCGACATCCATTTGCAAATGAGGGGAAAGTCCGCCGAAGTGGCCTTCCGGCTCGATGGTGTCATCGTACCCGGCGAGGACCTTCCCGCGGACCTCGCCACGCGCGTTTTCGGCCGAATCAAGTTTCTTGCCCGCCTGAAAACCTACCAGGAATCGTTGCCCCAGGATGGCCGTATTCCGCGCGAGGAAATGAAAAGCCAGAATGACCTCCGCGTGGCAACGTACCCGACGGTCACCGGCGAGAAAATCGTGTTGCGACTGTTTGGGGTCGGTTCAGTGATGACTCTCGAACAAATAGAATTTCCCATGGCGGCACGGCGGGAGTTGGACAAGTTTTTAAAACAGACGAGCGGATTGTTATTGCTCACAGGCCCCGCCGGAAGCGGCAAAACAACGACCATTTACGGCTGCCTGCGTCACTTGGCTGAAAATGGCGGTCGCCATATTATTACAGTGGAAGATCCGGTGGAACAAATCGTCCCGGGCACGATGCAAACAGAGGTCAATGAGGCCATCGGGCTTGATTTTTCGCGGGCGGCAAGGCACCTCCTCCGGCAGGATCCGCAGGCGCTGATAATCGGTGAAATCCGCGATGAAGCCACGGCCCAACTGGCCGTTCGTGCCGGATTGACCGGTCACCTGGTCATTTCAACGCTGCATGCTGGGTCGTGCAGGGGGGTTCTTGAGCGGTTGCTGGCGATGTGCGCGGATTATTCCGCCGTGGCCGGCGCCGTGGATTTGATATTGAACCAGAGATTGGTACGGCGACTTTGTCCGGCCTGCGAAGGCACTGGCTGCGAGGGCTGTTTGCAAACAGGTTACCGCGGTCGTTTGCCGCTGGTGGAATGGCTGCGGGTGAGCGACCCGGAACGGGAACTGATTCGCCGCCGGGAGCTGGCCCTGATCACTCCTGAGCGCACGCTCGAGAAATCCGCGCGGGACCTGGTGAACGCGGGCATAACCAATGAAGCGGAATTCAGGAGGACCTTTGGCGTATGAAATACGATGAATTTGCTTTTTTTAACCAGCAATTGGCGGCGATGTTGCGTGACGGCATACCGCTGGAAGGCGGGCTGAAGCGATTGTGTGAAGAGATGCGCGCGGGCAATTTGCGTGACGAATTGCAGAAGCTTGAGGCTGACCTGGCTCGCGGGACGCCAATCGCCGACGCCCTGCAGCCGCGCCAATTGCCAGCGCTTTACAAACGAATGGTCGTCGTTGGGGTCAAAAGCGGTGATTTGCCCGGCGCATTGACCATGCTCGCGGATTATTTCCAGCGGCAAAACGATATTTGGACGCGCCTGAGAAGCATGATGACCTATCCGCTCATCGTGATGTGCGGCGGGTTCCTGATCTCATTCCTGATTGCCGCCCTGTGGAATTTTGTCATCGGTCCAGCATTTCAAGGCGTGTTTAACGGAATGGGCATGCACCTTCCCGGCGCCACCGTGTTTGCGCTGGGTTCCTTGCAGGTGATCTGGGCTTTCCCGCTGGTATTGGGCATTTTATTTTTGCTCGCGTTATCCATCGTCTTTCAGCCCGCTCTCCGCGGGAGATTTCTCTGGCGATTGCCGGCGTTCAGGGAAGCCAATGTCGCTCGCGTCTCGTCCGCGTTGACGCTCCTGATGAAAAACGGCGCAAGCCTGCCGGAGGCCATCGGCCTGGTCGAGGGATTGGAAAGCAATAAAAGGGCAGTCGCAGATTTGCATCGATGGAAGGAACGGCTGGCTTCGGGAGTGGCGAAGTTTTCTGAAATCGCCTCCGCCAGCCGGATGTTTCCGCCGATGTTTGTCTGGATTGTGGCCGGCGCAGGGGAGGATTTGAGTTCCGGATTTCGTCGCGCGGCGGAAATTTATCAGTCACGGGCGATTTATCGGACGGAAGTGGCCCTGTTTTCGGTGTTGCCTGTCGCATCACTGTTTCTGGGCGCCATTGTCATGTCGCAGGCGTTTTTAGTGTTCAGCATGTTTTTACCGATGCTCGTCATGCTTAACAACTTGAGTTAGTTGAGTTTTATGACTGATGTTTTGCAATTCATAGCGGCCCTGGTTTGTTACTCTGCTTTGATACTCGTCCCGGGAGGCGCGTTTGCCGCGCTGCTGCACTTTTTGCTGTCGCTGCCCATGCAGCGGAGGGATCGCGGGTTGTTCTTTCTTGATATCGTCGAAACTGCTTTGAATCGCGGGCAGGCGGTGGAGGCTGCTATTCTTTCGGCGGCGGAGATGCGTGACCGCGTGATGGGTGCGCAATTTTATTTATTTGCCGCGCACATCGAAAATGGAGCGCGCTTTGGGGAAGCGCTGGAAGAAACGCCGGAATTCCTGCCGGCCCAGGTCAATGCCATCCTGCGCGCCGGTGAACAAATGGGCGATATCAAGAGAGTGCTGCCGGCCTGTCGCGAGGTCCTGCGAGTGCCACCGGATCCGGTTCGCAGCACGATGCATTACATGGTGACGATCCTGCTTCTGTTTGCGGTTATTTCGTCTTTGATGATTTGGCTTGTTGCCACTTTTGTCTTTCCCAGGTTTAAGGAGGTCGCCCACGCCTCAAGCGTAAAACTTTGGCCAATCAGTGAATTCGTCTTCAACCACGTCTTGTACTTGATTGCTTTCGAAGCCGTGGTTCTGATGGCGCTGCTGGGGTTGAGCGTCGTTTATATTGGCGGTCCTGGATTGACCCGGCTTTTCAAATTCCGGCATTTTCCGGTCATTGATTGGGCGGCCTGGCGTTTGTCTTGGAAGCGCAAGAAACTGCAGCGAACGTTTTCAGCGATGCTCGCCGTGCTGTTGGATGGCGGGATGCCGGAAGGGGAGGCTGTTAGACTGGCGGGAGATTGCACCGCCAATCACGTGTGCCGCAAGCGGGCCGATCGCGTTGTTGCCGCCCTTCAACAGGGGACCAAACTCGATGAGGCGGTCCGCGTCTTTGACGACAGCGGAGAATATCATTGGCGATTAAAAAATGCGACGCATGCGCGCGGAGGGTTCTTAAACGCGCTCCAGGGCTGGCATGAAGCGCTCGAGGCCAAGGCATTTCAGCAGCAGGAAACCACGGCGCACGCGACCATGAGCGGAATCGTCATTTTAAATGGCGTGGTTGTCGCGCTTTTCGCGACGGCGCTTTTCGGGGTGTTGGTTGCGATTATTGACGGCGAATTGTCTTTATGAGGACAAACATTAATTTTCGGTCCAGGCGGTCGTCGCGATCGAAAACTGACGGAAGGTCGCGGGAAACGAATTCCAGGTTTCGTGACGCATATTTGGAGCTGGATCTAATCGTGGCGCTCTTCATTCTTGGGTTGGCGATTGTGCCCCTGGGTTTTTCGTTTGCCCATGAGCAAAAGGCGCTCCGGGTGGATTACTGCCGGGCAATCGCAGATGAAATCGTTGATGGCGAATGCGAGGTTCTTGCGGCCGGCGCCGGGAAGGAATTTTCCGACGGGTCACATCCTTATTCCGTCCATTGCGGCGCCACGAAAAACCTCCCGGCCGGACATTTTCAATTGACCAAAACCGGCGCCCATTTGCGTTTGGAATGGTCGCCAGATGCGCACGAAGGCGTCGGCGCCGTCATTCGGGAAATTACGATTCAATGAAACGCCATCGCAATATGCCGCGACAACCGGCTCGATCCGGATTCATGCTGGTTGAGTGCATGGTCTATATTGCCGTGTTCACCATTTTGGCCGGCATTGCGTTGGAAACGTTTTATTTGTGCTGGAATGGCTTTACGGCCACGGTTTCCACGACTGACGACATTCGCGCCGCCTTGCACGCAGGCGAACTCTGGCGCGCAGATGTGCGGGGCGCGAGCGGTTCCATTAGCGCCGAATCGATCGCGTCCAATCAGGTAATAAAAATTCCAGCAGGCGAAAATCAAATCATATACTCGCTGAAATCGGGTGAATTACGGCGGCAGGTCACTCCCAACGGCTCTTCCCAATTGGTGTTCGCCGAAGTCAAATCATCCGAAATGAAACAAGATGCCCGGAACGGTGTGAAGGCGTGGCTATGGGAACTGGAGTTGCCGGAGCGCCAACATGGGCCGCACGTGCCGATGTTGTTCACGTTTGAAGCAGCACAAAAAGGACAATGAGAATTGAATTAAAAGAAAAGGCCGCGAGGTCCGGTCGAAGCCTTAAGAGCCGGGGCGAAGACGCATTTGTGGCGACCGTTATGTTTATCGCGTTACTTGTGATAATGATGATGCTGGCGACGGCGGGGGCAATGGCAATTATCCACTTGCAAAATGAAGTCAGAGTTTTGGAGCGACAACAAATTAAGCGGCTCGATATATCGGTTACCAACTCTGTCGCTCTCGCCGGTGTAAATATTCCGAAGATGCAAACAAAATGAACGCCGATGCGAAAGCCAAAATCGCGATGCTTAAAGGGTCGATGCGATGCTTCCAGTTCGGGCTATTGGGTCTTTTGCCCGTGATCGGGATGCCCTTTGCGTTTGCGGCCCTCTGGTTGGGAGGCCGCGCGCGGGTACGCGAGAAACGGTATTGGAATGCGGCGAAACCGTACCGGATTTGGGGAATCATTTGCGCGGCCGGCAGCACCGTGGGGTGGGGCATCGTCGCCGCCTTGATTATTTACGCAACGACAACTGGTTCCTGAACAACCGGCCAAAAATCAATTCTTCGGGAGCTTTTCATCCACCATTTCACAAAGGACATGGATGAGCAACTTATGGGCTTCCTGGATTCGGGCAGTCAACGTTCCAGGCACAAGCAAATCAATCGTCGCGATGCCGTTCGTAAATCCTCCGTCCCGGCCCAAAAAACAGATACTTTGGAGTCCTTTGCGTTTTGCTTCCTCGAGGGCGCGTACCACATTCCTGGACTTGCCGCTGGTGGTCAGGGCGATGAGGACGTCGCCCTTTTCACCCAGGCCCCAGATCTGCCGGGCAAAAATTTCGTCCGCGTGATAGTCATTACAGACCGCCGTCATGTATTCGCCGTTGGCCGGGAGCGAAATGGCGGGATACGGGCGGCGGTCATCGCGATATCGGCAAAGGAATTCAGTAGCCAAATGCGTGGCGTCCGATGCGCTGCCGCCATTGCCGCAGACCAGAAGTTTTTTACCGGAAAGCAGGCAGGCAAGCACCAATTGCGCGGCCCGGTTGAGCGGTTCTTCCAGTTTGTCCAGGCCGCGCAGCGCCGCTATGGATTCGTCGATTGTCCGCTGCAATTGAGTCATCGATACAGCCTATGGGAAAAGGCCAGACGGGAAAAGGAATTTGCTGGCCGAATC
>DASYZW010000840.1:0-1845 GCA_035945915.1 Verrucomicrobiia bacterium
CTCTCCGGTTTGCGGGGTCAATAACGCCTTTAGAACCAATTCGCGAAAAAATGTGGAGGGTTTAAAATGATTTGCCGGAGTTAACTCCTTGAACGATCGCGGCAACCTCCGGCGCGCGGGCCGTTTCAATTTTGTCATACCTTTATTTTATCACGCCCCGTCCGGTCGACAAATGGAATCAAAAATTTTTACAATTTACCCAATCCCGCTAAGCTCACGGTGATGGACCTGAACAAGCAACTCGACAAGTTCCTTCGCAAAACCCCGAAAATCGGCAAAGGAGCGTTCATCGCCAAAACGGCCACGGTCATCGGCGACGTTACGCTCGGCGCGCATGCGAGCGTTTGGTACGGAGCTGTGCTGCGCGGCGACATCAACCGCATCGCCGTCGGCCACCACTCAAACATTCAGGACAACGCCGTACTGCATGTTGCGGACGATTTCGCATGCGTCGTCGGAAATTGGGTGACCGTAGGCCATGGGGCGATTGTCCACGCGTGCAAAGTCGGTGACGAGGTCCTGGTAGGAATGGGCGCGGTCATTTTGGATGGCGCGGTCATTGGCAAACAATCGCTGATCGGCGCAAAGGCGCTTGTCACCCAGGGCGCCAAAATTCCGCCCGGCTCCCTGGTGCTTGGCGCGCCGGCCAAAGTTGCGCGGGAGTTGACCAGGCAGGAGCGAGCGGGTCTGAAGTGGTGGGCGGAAAAATATGTGGGCAACACGGCATATTGCCTTAAGCATAACATCGGCGTCGGCGGACCGATCGTCGCCTAATCCGGTCTGGAGGCGTGGAAATTCATCCGCCGCGTCCTATTGAAACTCCACTGTCAATTTTCGCTGCCTTGCCTCGTTGAGGAAGTCAATTTTCAGCAATTGGTTATCCGCCGAATAATCAAATGTCTGCAGGCGTTTGTTGCCGAGGGTAAGATGGCGGGGCGGTTTTTCTGTCTTAATTAAAATCACCGCCGGCGTATTCGTAACGCCTTCGACATAAGCCGAAAATTTCCGGCCGTCTTGTTTTAATACATTAACACGACAGGCTGATGCCAGCACACACGGCGTGGCGGACTTGACCCGGTCGAGGTCCAGCAGATAGTAGCGCGAGCCTGGGGTAATAGTAACTCGGCTCTGCACGGACAGTGTTGAATCAAACAAATTGATCAAATGTCCCTCCAGCACGCGGGGTTCGCCGCCAATGGAATCGTCGAGGCCGGCCGCAATCACGTAAGGTCCGCGCCGCAGCATCAGGTAATTTTTTTCCACCCAGGCTATTTTGTCCAGTTCCGCTGCCTTTTTAGCGGCCTGAATGAATTGCTTGTCGCCGTCCGCGCTGCCGGCCGTATCCGCCGGGTTTTCCCGCAGCCAAATAACTGCGCCGTCCCCAACGCGCGCCAATGAATAGGGCTGGTCGGATGGATTTATGTTTTGTGCGATCCCCAGTTTTTCGAACAAATCCTGGCGCGGCGTGCGGTAGTTTAATCCCTTGCTGTTCCACCACTCATGAACTCTGTTGTAAGGATCGGCATCGTCGTCGCAGACAACCAGAACTCCGCCTCGCCGGACCCAATCGTTCAATGCCGCGTGCGGTTCCGGGCTGAGCGGTTTCATACCCTCGTAGGTCAGGAACAAAATGCGAAATGGATCCAGGTAGTTCGGGATGGCCGCATTTTCCATTTGGACTGGCGTGACCGGCATTCCTCGCATCAGCAACGGCATTGCCATTCCGTAAATGTGACTCATGTTTGGGTCACTGGGCGAGGGATTGCCCCTCTCAAACATCAATGAATCGCTGACCAACACCCCAATGCCCGGCGTGCCGCAATCCCATTGAACGTCATCCTGTTT
>DASYZW010000841.1:0-3450 GCA_035945915.1 Verrucomicrobiia bacterium
GGTTTCCGGGTTGTAAGCCGCGAGCAAGTTTTCAAATACCTTGCCGGACAATTCGGGGTCGAGGGCGATTTCTTCTTCGATGGGCGTGTTCTCCGCAACGGTGAACTTGTAGTGATTCAAAGTGTGAATGAGGCCGCGCACTTTCACTCGTCTGAAACGGTTGTCGCCATAGTCCGCGCTCAAATCCACGTCGCGTTCGGGGCCGAAGAAAAGGAAATCCGGGACAATGGCCTGGCTGTCCTCCCGCCGCGAAAAACCGTCAATGCGGACGTAACGCGGTTTGGCACTTTCCCCCAGGTCTTTGTCGAGGCACTCGAACAAACCGCCGTTCAAAAACGGAATGTTTTTGAACAAGTCGAGGGCTTCGGCGGGTTTCTGGAACAGTTCGCGAAAGCGATAGAGGCTGTGCGCCATGAAATTCTGTTCCTCCTTCGTCCAGCCGCGTTTGTCCATTTCCGTGTTTAGCGTGGCGAAGAAAAGATTTTGCAGGATGGCCCGGTAAAAAACGGATTCCTTATCGCTGATTTTGGCCGGTGAAAAACCATTGAGGATTTGCGGCAACTTGCGTTCGTCAAACAGGTCGTCGGAGACAAGACGTTTCTCTTTGATAAACCAGACGAACATGAGCCGTGTGATGAGGCGAATGACGCTGATGTGATCCTTGCCGTCCTGCTTGGGCGCGTCCTTGGGAAACTCGGCGTATTTGAGCGCCCAAAAATACCAGTTGGCGACTTCCAAAAAGAAACGCTTGTTGAGCTCCGAACTGTCAAGCGACTTCTGCCACGCGGCGTGGAGGGTGACAAAATTGGAAAAGTCGTGCCGCTCGCGGAGCGAGTCGAATGACAGGTCGCACAGAATTTCGATGTGCGCCCGGTGCGGCTGGGCCAGCCGGATGTCTTTGATGAGCGTGACCTTTTCCAGTACGTCCTTGGAACTGTCGAGTTTGTGTAACCGGCGATTGATGACTGCCAGCGTCAACGTGTCACCATGCCGGAATAGGAGCATGGCCGGCATGGGAAACAGCCGATTTACGGCGCGGGTGATGCCGGAAAGCTCGGTGCGCGAGTAATTCGGTTTGGCAAGCATGATGGCGAAAAACAGGTAGGACTCCATTTGCGCGCCTTGCCATTTCCCTTTGCTTTCAAACAGGAATTGCTGGTCGCCCTGCGCGGCGGCGCGGACTTCATCGTCTGTGAGTTGAAACAGAAAATCCACAGTCTGCCAACCCACAAGCATGGCGGTTTCGGGATTGAGCGGCTTTTCCTTGGCAAACGTGGCGACGAAAGTTTCCGGGGTGTTCGGATTAAGCGTGATACGCTTCTCGCTGCGGTAGCCGAGCGATTCAAACAGGGCGATCGCGGCGGCAACAGGCGGCTTGTCCGCGAAATTTTTCAATGACGCGACGATGTTCTGCTTGGTTTCGAGTTCGTTCATGGCGATTTGATTACGAGCCAGGTGATGAGTTCAAAGTCGGTGGTTTCCCGCGCCTGTTCTTTCTGGTCTGGAATGACAAAATCGCGGCTGGTTTGCAGACCCGCGGCGACGCGCTTTTGGAAGGTCTTGGCAATAGAATCCACGGCAGCGGCAAGGAGGCCGTTGTATTTTTTCATGTCCCCGCCGTTGCTCGTCTCGTTGTCGAACGACTGGCAGAGCTGTTCGTAAGGTACCGCCTTACCGCCACATACCAGCCGGTAGATTTCAAGAATTTGTTTTGGCTGGGCGAACGAGAAACGCACAGTGCCGTCGTCACGGACATAAACGAGAAAATAGGGCTGGAGCGGGTTGACTGTATCACCGCTTTTTGCCTCCCCTTTTTGTTTCAGGCAAAAAACGACGCCGGAGGCAATGACCTGGTGTTCCTGGTGTGGCGGCACGACGGCGTACAGACCGAGCGGGGCGTCTTCAAGCAACTTGCGGTTGGCCTCAATATATTTGCTCAACTCAATGCGGAAGTCGTCGAGCGTGAATTCATTCAAGGCTACGCTTTCGCTGAAATCTTCAAGGTCAAGAACTTCCTCGCGCAATTTTAGCAATTGCTTGTCACGGTAACGCATATCCTCGTGGATGATTTCCTCGATCTCCTCGTTTTTGAGGAGGTTGTCCTCGAATGTGGCGGCGATGTCCACAAGCGCCATGCGGGCCTCGACACGGTTTTTGAGATTAACGTATTTGTCGAGGTCTTGAGTCGGCCAAAAATTTACCAATTGAACTGTTTTGTTCACGCTGCCGATACGGTCAATGCGCCCGAAACGCTGAATGATGCGGACGGGATTCCAATGGATGTCGTAATTGACCAGATAATCGCAATCCTGAAGGTTTTGGCCTTCGGATATGCAATCCGTAGCGATAAGCAGATCAATTTCCCCGTCCTGAGCCATGGACGGCACCTTGTCGCGGTTTTTTGAGCGAGGGGAAAAATTGGTTAGAATTTGATTAAAGTCCGTTTTGCCAAACGTTGTGTGATTTTTACCGCTGCCGGCAACCAGAGCGATATTGATCCCCAAATCTTTTTGCGCCCACGAGCGCAACGAATCAAACAAATAGGCGGCGGTGTCGGCAAAGGCTGTGAACACTAACACTTTTTTGTTCGGCTGGCCCAAATTGTTTGTCGTTGGGTCTTTGACTTTACGCCTGATGAGTTCCCTCACCTCCTTGAGTTTCGCGTCGCGTTCGGGTGTAACAGCTTCGGCAGAAGTATGGAGCATGCTCAATTGCTGCTTGTCTGTTTGCAGGTCTTTGAGCCACTTGTCGAGGTGAAGATGCTCCAAGCGATATTTAAATTTTAAGCCAACCTCCGTCGGGTCATCGGCTTCGTCCTCCGCTTCGGGCATCTCGATGTCCAGCTCCAATTCTTCGGATTCCGGGTTTTGATGGGGCGTGGCTTGATAATTCCGAATTTTACGCTCTAGGTCTTCGATCTTGCCAATAGTCCGGGCCATCGTGATTTCAAATGACTCTACAGAACTTTCGAGGCGCTTGAGAAAATTCACTTTCATCATGCCTACCAGGAATTTTTCACGGTCCTTTTGGCTGAAAGGATCACTGCCCCGTGTCTCATAAAGTTGCTCGAATTCCTTTTTAAGATAACGGGAAGGCGCAAACAGCGAAAGTCTGTAGCCGTTAATTTCATCATTCAGCTTGTCGTAATTCAGGAAACGTCGTTGCAAATCAATTTCTGGATAAATGGAGACGGGCTTGTTGCGCGTCGGGAACCCGCCGAGCTTGGCAATAGTATCTTTGTAGTATCGAAGGATGTGTTTCCGCGAGCGGGCGATGGTCAATTCGTCCAGCAATTTGAAGAACGCTGAACTTAGTTTGTCGAGCAGGTCTTTAGTTTTGCGCTCACCGGAATGTTTTTTTGCCCAGCTAGTGAATGTTTTTTGGGCGGCGGTTAGTGTGTCTTTCAGGCTGCCGATTCCGATGGACTCTTTAAATGCGCCATCCGCTCCT
>DASYZW010000842.1:0-2871 GCA_035945915.1 Verrucomicrobiia bacterium
TCGTGTGACTGCCGTCCCTGCCCGGCCTGAGCGACATAATCCCGAGCATTTTCATCATCCGCTGATGGTCCGCGGCGGTCGCGGCCTCATCGCCGTAGAAACTCGCGCGCCCGGTTGCGACGGAATTCGTGTTGGTGTCAGCGGCGAAGGCGGTTATTACCAGGAAGACGAATGAAAAAACGGCGGATAAGAAGATTCTTCCGAAGGGGAAAACATTCATGCCGTAATGGAATAGTGAAATTCCACAGGTGGCAAATCAAATTGGGGCCGGGAGGAATGTGGTCGAAATGACGACCGGAAATTATTTGGTTTTAATTCCGCAGGCGCGCATGACGCACCAATTGGAAACCGCTTCGAAGATGGCGAACAAACCCGGCACGACAAAAACCAGGCCCCATAACGACTTGTCACAGACGATGATGCCCGTGATGAGACAAATTCCCCCGACAACCCCGCGCGCCATGCGCCCGGGGCGGTCCAGATTTGGACGGAAAAATCTGCTCATAAAAGCCAACTTTGCCTGACAACATTTGAATATCGTTCACTCTGGCCAAAAGGCAACCCCTTTTTTATAATTCTGAGAGAATTTTTATGGGCGCGTGGACCGAAAGTTTCTTATTTGCTTCTGTTTTTTGGAGTGCCGTGGCGAGCGGCTATGTCATCTATGGATGGCGACAGCGGGCCATGATTCCGCTGTTTGCCGGCATTCTGATGAGCGTTATCTCGTTCATAGTCCCTGCCCTGCCCATGTCGTTGATTTGCATTGCGTTAATGGTTGGCGTCTGGTGGCTGGTTCGGCAGGGATATTGAGATTTTAACCGTACGGTTATCGAAGGATTGTTAGAGCGTAACTCATGTCCGCTGCTACGCGAGACGGGTGGTTGGATTGGAGGCGCGGTTTAGGAATCGTTCAAAATTCACGAAAAACAGGCATGCAATTATCGCCAATCCGGTCAAACCAAGCGCGACGCCCCAGCGAAAGCTCGCCGGTTGATAGACGAACCGAACGACTGATTTTCCGGCGGGCAGCCGGACTGCCCGGAAATTGTAATCCGCCCGCAACACCGGAACGGACGTCCCGTTCACCGTCGCTTTCCAGCCCGGAAAATACGTATCCAAAAGGAGAAGAAAACCCGGTTGCGCCATTGAAGCCTCGACCGTCACGGCGTCGGGCTGATCGGACGTAATCCGTGCCGATGATGGAATCGATGAGGTCGGGGTGGATGAACCCGGCGGATTATTGACAGGATTTTCGGGCTGCACTTCCAACAAGAGCGTTTGTTTCGGGTCAAACGTGCCGGAACGGACGCGCGCGAGGATCGAGGCCGCATTGGTCACGGCGTAGTTGGTCACGGTCATGACGCGGCCTTGAAAGGCGGTATTGCGATAGATGGTGATCTCGTTCGAATAGACCATTTCGAATTGCGGCGGCCCGGGCGGCGGTGAATTAAAATTCAGCACATATTTGACCGCGAGTAACGGCAATGCCTCGGGCAACGCAGCGGCCGTACGGTAGAAGAAAAACGAGCCGGCATTTCCGTTGATCAACTCTTCGTACCGGCGGACCGTCGCGAAATCGTATCCGCGCCCGTCTTTCAGTCCGTAAAGTTCGGGCGCGTCCGGAGTCAGGACCATACCCAGCCCAAGAATCCGGAAATCGCCCTTGTCCTGTTGCAACCAATTGATGGACGGAGTCGCGGGATAATAACAGTCACGTCGCACGGCGGGGTTCAGTCCGTTGCCGAACGAGAGCAAATCCAGGGCGATCCAGCCCAATCCGACCAAAGTGCGCAGGCCCCATTGGCGACCGATTAGCGCCAGCAGCAATGCGACGGAGACGATCACGTTTCCGGCCATCGTTTCAAACTGCGGTGCAAGGTACGCCCGGTAACTCGCCTCCAGATGTTTCCAGCGCGGCTCGACCTTGCACCAATACGCCAACAAAACGAGGCCAACCACCAGCCAAAAAACGGCGACGGCCCATACCCTTTTCCGCCGATTTTCGGGCCGCCAAAATCCGTCCCATCCGAAACCCGCCAGGACAGCGACACCGAAACCGGCCATGAGGACCAGGCGGGTTGGATTCACGTCCTTTAAAATTGGCACTGCGCCAAAGAATTCCGGAAACGGCGGCAACCCAAAGACCGCCAGCAGGCATACGACGACGACCGCGCCATAAAAAATCGTCCATCGGTTTCGATTAAAGAAAAGCGCGCACAGCGCGAGCATCCAGGGCAACACGCCGACATAGCCGGTGCGCTCGACGAAATTCGGCATGAGATTTCCGATGCCGAGCGAAAGCATTGCGTCTTCAAAACCGTCGACGGGAGAACCAGAGAGGCGGGGAAATAAGTACAAAATGAGAGTATTTAGAGGCGAGCGCACGGCCGCACGGTTCAACACGAGCGAGGAGGCATCCATGGAGCTGTGCCGGTAATATTCCAGAAACGGCAACAGGGCCGGGGCAGCGAGCAGGAAACCCACGATTGCCGCGAATGCCAACAGCATCGTTCGCGCGAGCGGCTGATCATCCATGTGATTGCTTAGGCGAAACAAGAAATAAACGCCGGTAAACATGGCGACCTGAATCATCGTCGGCGGATGGCCGCCCAGGAGAAGCCAGCCGAAGACGATCGCGAGGCACGCCCAGATGCGGATGGAGGGTTTGCTGCCTAGGCCGGCGGCGCTGCCCCGTCCGAATTGAAACGATTTCTCTATCAAATACAAAATCACGGGCAGACAGATTGCGCTATTTACGTGCGGATGACCGAGCCAACACACCATGAACCCGCTCAAGCTGAAGATCATTCCCGACAGAAATGCCCCCGAATTGCCGGCGCCAAGGAGGCGCAGATATAACATGGTGAATAA
>DASYZW010000843.1:0-4967 GCA_035945915.1 Verrucomicrobiia bacterium
CAAAGACGTTAAGAATCCGTTCTATTCGCTTGTCGGTGGAACAGCCAATAACTCGGCCACGGTCTATGGAGAATTGCCGCTGGCGTATCAATGGCAATTCTATAGTCCGACCGGATGGGCGAACCTGGCCAATAATGGTCGCATCAGTTCGCAGACTTCGGCATTGAGCATTGCCCCGGTGCAGGGAGGCGATGCCGGCAACTTTCAATTGGTGATCACGAACGTCTACGGCGCGACCACCAGCGGCGTGGCAACGCTCATCATTCCGGGCGTGCTTCCGCTCGGATTTGGCGACGGCACCGGATGGACGCTGACTGGCGGCGCACTCTTTGACGGCACCGTCCTGACGCTCACCAGCGGGACGTCCGGAAACGGAGCGTACTTCTTCCAGGTTCCGCAATACGTCGGCGCATTCGAGGCCTCGTTTACCTACCAGGCGCAGGCTGACACGACTTATCCCCTGGCGGACGGCATTACGTTCTGCCTCCAGGATGATCCGAGGGGCGCATCGGCTACGGGTTCAGGCGGAGGAGATCTTGGATATACGGGAATTACGCCCAGCGCCGCGCTCGAACTGAACATCTATCCTGGAAATAGTTTCGGGGGAACGGGGTATTCCTTCGGTTACAATGGCGGGATTGGCCAAAACACCTTCCCGGGCAGCGTCAATCTGACCAACGGCGCGGTTGATGTTTCAATGGTATATGCCGACGGCCAAATCGCGTTGTCCCTATCCAATGAACTGTCTACGGCGACATTCAGCACAAACCTGGTCGTCGGCGATATCACGCAGGATTTGGCGGCGGATACGGCATACGTTGGATTTACCGGTTCCTTCGGCGGCGATAATTCCGTCCAGACTATCTCGAACTTCAAGTTCATCAGCATACCGCCCCAGGCCATTCAAGTTTCCGGCAACAATGCGGTCATAACGTGGCCGGGATCCATCGTAGGCAATTACACGATCCAGGAAAATTCGAGTTTGACTACGACGAATTGGGTGAACATGACAAATTCGATCCCTGCATTCATAAATGGACTGAATCAAGCGACCGTACCGACGGGGGGCAGTAACCAGGAGTATTACCGACTGATTCTATCGCAACCTTAGTTCTGAAAATTGCAATCCGGCACAATGAAAATTCGAATTGAAAAGGTTGCAGGCGACCAGCCGGCGCGCGGCGTGGAGGCGGGGAAGCGCGCTTTCACGCTCATTGAACTGCTGGTGGTTATCGCCATTATCGCCATACTTGCGGCAATCCTGTTGCCGGTCTTGGGTTCTGCCCAGGAGCGGGCGCGTCGGACGCAATGTCTGACGAACCTAAAGCAATTAGGAATGGCGTGGGTCATGTATCCAAATGATAACAATGACAAAATTATGTCGAATCCGGCTGCTTCCGGGCTGGGTTATGGGCCGGGCGCAAATCAAAAACTACAGAACTGGGTGAACGGCTATCTAAATTGGTCAGATCCCAATCCGGACAATACAAATACGACCTATCTGGTCCAGGCTTTGACCGGCCCATATTGCCAGTATCAGGTAAAAATATTCAAATGTCCGGACGATACGTTTAGATGCACGGAGAACGGGCTGCCGTATCCTCGGGTCCGGAGTTACTCCATCAACTATTGCATGGAAGGAGATGCGGAGAATGCCCTGAAAATTGCCTCGGGAATTCCGATCAACCAGACTTTATGGGATCAGGGCGATCACCGTTACGGTTATCAAAAGCTAACGGATATTGGAACCCGCCTGAAGGGCCCGGATGTGTCGGATGCATGGGTGTTTTGCGAAGAAAACGCTGACTCGATCAACAATGGTTGCATTGCCTGGGGCAGTTCAACGGGATGGGCTGACACGCCTGCCTCCGAGCATGACCTGGGTTGTACATTCAGTTTTGCCGATGGCCACGTGGAATATCACCGATGGGCCACGGGTTATAACGCGAGTTTGAATATCGGCATTTGCGAGCCGGCCAAAGGGCCTAATGGCGGTTGGAAGTCCCCGGGAGTCGGGTTTAATCTGGCGGATTATAATTGGGTGACCTCGCACGGATCCGCCACATATCCCTGAACATTAAGGGAGACTGTGGCCGTTTAGGTTTGATCGTGACGGTCCAACGGTCTTCGGGTGAAATGAAACTATTCTGCCGCGCCAATATTTGTCAAAATGTATTCCATCAATGCTTAATCTTTGCTTTATGAAAAATGCCGTTGGTTTCATGTCAGGATGGATCCTTTACTTAACACTTTTGGGCTGCGCCGCGCAAAGCGGCGCGCAGTCGTGGCTGGTACCTGACCTGGCCCGTCTAACGCCCGGGAGCACCAAAGCGATCAACGCCCTTTGGGGAGAAAATCCGCTGGCCGTCCAGTTCAAAACCACCAAGTGCGTTGTGGTGGCGGAGATCAAAGGGCCGGCGGAAATCACAATGATTCATTTTGCGTACCCGCAGCATCATTTCTCTGACGCGATATCCATTAATCGTGACGTTCGCCTTTGCGTTTATTGGGACGGCGAAACCAACCCCAGCGTAAACTGCCCGATGGTGGACTTTTTTTGTGACCCAAATGGGGAACGCGATGTCGTCAATACCGCTTTAGTGAATGTCCGCAGGGGATTTAATTGCTATTTTCCGATGCCCTTCCGCAAATCGGCCAAAGTGGAATTGGTTTATGACGGGCCGCTCGAAGCCGGTCCGGAGCTGCAGCGGGCGATGCCTTGCTACTCTTACGTCTGCTATCGCACGCTCAAAAAGATGCCGTCGGATGAAGGATATTTTTGCGCGAGCTGGCGGCAGGAAGAGTTGTTGTTGGGCAGGAAAGATTTCGTGGCGCTTGAGACCCGGGGCAAAGGCAAGTTGGTCGGTTGGAATGTTGCCATTCGCAGCCTGCATTCCAATAACCGTCCGGTGGTGGATGAAAATGAAAAGTTCTATATTGACGGGGAAACGAATGCTTCCGTTGAGTTCCAGGGGTTGGAGGATTCCTTCGGTTTTAGTTGGGGTTTTCCCGAAACGGAGAATATGTTTCCGTTGACCGGTTGGTTTCCGTTCCACACGAACGGCGCGGCCGCGTATCGCTTTTTCCTTCAGGATTCGATCAGTTTCGAAAAATCGTTGAAAGTAGCCATCGGTTTTGGCGCCACGGAGAATGGCTGGCGCCGGAACTTTTCAAAGCCATTTACGCTATTGCAACTGGCTACGACCGTTTACTGGTCCCAGGCCAATCCGCGGGTCGAATTGCCGCCGATGCCGCCTGCATCTGAACGCGCGCCCGCGCCTGAGACGTTTTTTAGCCCCGGAGGAACCGGCTATGCTTCGATGGACGACTTCAAAGACCATGGCGGAAAACTCTTCTATTGCTGCGGCTTTCCCGGCGGTGAAATGATTTACAAGGAACCGGGTTATTCCATTTCCTGGACCGGCAATAGCGCGCAATGGAACGGTTGGCAAAGCGACACCTATTATTGCCGGCAGGATTCCAGGGAACTTGATTTCCGATTGGGTCTGCCCAGGGGCGGCGCCGGGATTCTCCGTCTTTACCTGATTGACCCGGACAATTATCAGGGCGGCCGGAAAGAGACTGTTATGGTTGGCGGCAGAACGATTGGAACGTATGATCATTTTCAGGATGGAAAATGGGTTGAAGTGCCGGTTGATTCTTCCGGGACGGCTGATGGAGAATTGAGCGTTCGTATTGTCAATGCCCAGGATGCCGCCAATGCCGTCATTTCAAAAATCGAGTGGATGGAAAAGAGGCAGTAATCGCAACGTACAATTTTAATGAAATATTCGCGCCTGCATGCCCGAAGCCCAAACCGTTTCAATGTTTCGGCGTTTCAACCATTCAGCGTGGCCGCAATCCTGGCAATCGCGGTCGTTTGCCAGCCTCTGTACGGCAGCGATGTGACTTTGCAAGACGATGCGTTATCGATTTCATTTGATTCGGGTTCCGGCGCGCTGACCCGTTTTGAGGATAAATCCACGCACTGGATCGTTGAGCGCCGGCCGGAGCTGGGTATTTCGTTCCGGCTCTTTGCACCGCTGCCGACGCGCCGTTATAATCCAGTCTTCGGTCCAAAACAACATGCGGAGGACGTTAGAAAGATTTCGGATCATGAGATTAAAATTCAGTGGAACCAATTGGTCAGTGAAAACGGCGGTGTTTTGCCAATGTCTTTCTCCGCGGATGTTACTCTCACGAACCGCGAACTGACGTTTGCGGCGACGCTGAAAAATGATTCCGAGCTGACGGTTGAAACGATTGAGTATCCGTACTTTGGGGATTTGAATCCACCGGCGCGCGATTCATCGTTGACGGCGTACACGATGAAGAACGGCCATTTGCAGCCGGATGAGCTGTACCCGCATTTCCGCAATGAGAAAGGTTATTGGGGTGTCACCTGGCCGACGAAGATGCTGGAGCCGCAAAACAGCAGTTACTGTCTGATCCGGTCTCCCGATCCGGGGCTTGCCGTCGAGACGCCGGCAGATTACCGGGTGCAATACGTTTTTGAACAGCATCCGGGCGTCATTTCGGGAGTGACGGCACTGGTGCCGCAGGCAGACGAAATTTCCGGCATCCCGGTCCATCTTGAATTTCGCGTGTGTCATTTCGTGTTTGCCCTTCCGCACTCAACGACAACCCTGGCGCCGGTCCAGGTGAAATGTGGTCGAGGCCATCAGCATGCGGGACAATAATTTCATGAAAGCCGGTTTTTCGTCATTTCCTGAGCAACTAAAAATGCAAAACTCTACTGCCAAAATCGCTCTAAAGGCCCTTCTCATTGCGGTTGCCCTTATTTGCGTTTCGCCGGCTTTCTGCCGCGAAGTTACCTTGAAGGACGGTTCGTGGGTCGTGGCATTCGACTCCGAATCGGGCGTCCTCACGCGATTGGAATGTAAATCGCCGCAATGGACCGTTGAGGGACGTCCCGCTCTCGGCGCTTCATTTTGGATGGATATCCA
>DASYZW010000844.1:0-4657 GCA_035945915.1 Verrucomicrobiia bacterium
AATCTATCCCGCCGACCGCGCTACGGCGGCGCTGGAAAATTTTTTCACCGAAAACAATTTAAACACGCTGCGCGAGCTGGCCCTGCGCGAAACCGCCGCGGCGCTGGATCGACGTCCCCGGATCGGCGGCAAATCGCCGACGGATGTCAGCGAGAAAATCGCGGTTTTCTTCAGTACGAATCCTGACACGACCGCCCGCCTGCTTCGCGCGGCTTCGCGACTGGCTGGAAAACTCAATCGGGAATGGATGGCTGTCTATGTCCGCCGAAAGAGCGAAGACCCTAACCGCATTCCGTCAGATGTGCAGCGCAAGTTTATGCAAAACGTCCAGCTCGCCACCGAACTGGGCGGCAGCGTGACCGTCCTGGAGAGCGAAAACGTTTGCCAGGTCCTCCTGGATTATTGCCGAAAAAACGACGTGAATCTCGTGGTTATTGGCACCAGCGAGCGTAAATGGTGGCAAATCTCGCGTCCGAATGTCTTGGACTTTTTCATGCATCACGCCCCCGGAATCGATATTCACATTGTGGACCCCAATAATTGAGCATAATCAAGCGCTTGATTAACAGACAGTTATCACATTTTAATTGAATTTTTCCGGATTTGCGTTCTCTTGTTACGGAAATGTGCCGAGGCTGTTTACTCTCAATCATCGCCTTTGCCCTCGCTTTCACAGCGATGGCGACGCCGCAAGCGGTCAACGTTGATTTGGATTACGTGGCGAAACTCGCGCTGGCCCGCGCGGGGCATCCGTTTCATTCACCGAGGGTTAACTTGCCCGGCGTATTGAACCAAACCAACCTGGATTACGACAAATACCGGGAAATTCGTTTTATTCCGGGCAAAGCCCTTTGGGCGGAAGACGATTTGCCGTTCCGGGTCGAGTTTTTTCATCCAGGGTACCTTTACAACGAACCGGTCCACATCAATGAGTTTACCCCCGGCTATGAGCAGCCCATTCCGTTTGTGCAGGATTTCTTTGATTACGGCAACTTGAAGATCAAGAACCAAATTCCCAACAACATCAGCTACGTGGGGTTTAAAGTGTTGTATCCGTTAAACAAAACAAATTTGTTCGACGATCTCGCGGTTTTCCAGGGCGCGAGTTATTTTCGGATCCTGGGCCAAGACCAGACCTATGGCATATCAGCCCGCGGCCTGGCGTTGGATTGCGGCGAGAATGATCGGGGCGAGGAATTTCCCATCTTCACCGATTGGTGGCTGGGCAAACCGCAAAAAGATGCCAAGAACCTGAGGCTCTACGGCATCCTGGACTCGATTAGCTGCGCGGGCGCTTACGAGTTCAATATTCGTCCGGGCGAAACAACGATCTTTGACGTCAACGCCGTGCTTTATTTCCGGGAACCCAGCGTAATTCTCCAAAACGGCCTGACGATTCCGCCCATCAAAACGATCGGCATTGCGCCGCTAACCAGCAGCTATTGGTTTGGCAAGACTACGGAGTACAAGCCCGACGATTATCGGTCTGAGGTCCACGATTCAGACGGTTTGATGGTCGAAATGGCCAATGGTGAACGGCTCTGGGAACCGCTCAACAACCCCAAGGACCTTCGGCATCAGGTTTTCGCCGCATCCGATATCCGGGGCTTCGGCCTGATGCAACGCGAACGCGACTTCACCGCTTATCAGGACCTTTTCACCGACCACCAGGACGAACCCAGCGTGTGGGTCGAGCCTCACGGCCCAAATTGGACCAATGGCGAGGTACACCTGGTCGAATTAAACGGCCCGACGGAAGATTGGGACAACATCGTGGCTTTCTGGAGCCCGAAAAACGTCCCCGCTCCGCTCCAACCCCTGCGCTTCAGCTATACGCTCTATTTTACGCGCGAAATCGACCGCAAATTCTCTCCTCCAAACAAAGTGGTGGCGACGCGCGTTGGGATTTTTAAGGGCTCGGACGCGCGGCAAATCTTCATTGATTTTGCGGGACCGGATTTGGATAAGATTGCGCCCACCAACCCCCCGGTGGCGATCGTGAATTGCAGTCCGAACGCGTCGATTGAAGCCAACCAGGTGGTCTGGAACCCGTTCGAAAAAACCTGGCGCACTGTCCTTAAATTGCAGCCCCCCACCAACAATAGCCCCGTGGATCTTCGTTGCACACTGCAACAAGGCAAAAAGCCCATCAGCGAAACCTGGATTTACCAATGGACCCGGCCTTAAAACAAACACCCGCTCCGCTGCCAACGGATGCGACCGTTCTGGCGGGCCGGTCGCTTGATGAATGGAACGCCGCCTACGCCAAGGTGGAAAATTATTTTCACGCATTGAGGGTCCGCAACAAAACGTTGCTGGGCCAATCCGTCTTGCGGGTGCTTGACCGGGCCATGACGCGCGCAGTTTCCGAACCGAACCGGTCCGCCACGGAACTGGCGGTTGAGGAAATGGAGCGACTGGTGAACGAGTGGTTTGCAGATGTCCTGCAAATTCCGCCGGCGCAACGCGACCGCACACTTTCTACCCGCGGCCGGCTTGCCCTCCTCTTGGCCGATATGCCTGGAAAATGGCAGGACCAGTTCCTGCGCCCGGGCCCCTGGCCGGATGAATTTGTCAGCGCGATGCGAGAAGGCTACCTCCGCGCCGGCCCCGACTTTCAGCTTTCGAAGATGTCGCCTCGTCCGTTCGATCTGGGCCCGCTGACGACGCTCACGCAACTGGGCCGGCTGCCTTACGTCCGGATGATTTTGATTTGGACAATGTTCATCCTGCTCTTTGTGCTGGTCTTCAAACTAACGCACGAAAAATAGGTTCCCGGCCGGTGTTTCCGGCAAATTTGAATTTTTCTACGCCACCGCCCGATCCGGTGCGATCGCCGCGGCCTTACCCAAAAGCGCGTCAAGATTTTCGATACAGAATCGAGACCAGGATTCGTATGCACCCGGGTTTTTTGCCGCTTCAGTCAACGAAACAAATTCAGCGCCCACAATGCCGTCACGTCCGTTGGCGATGGCATCACCGGCCACATAAACGATGTGCACAATTCCCAGGTGTACATAACCGACGTCCGTGCTGTCGTCGTTAATTACGGCAACTGCCATTTCCCTGGTGACGTCAATGGCTACCTCCTCCATCAGTTCGCGTCGCATGGCCTCGTGGTAGCCGGGGCCCGCGGTGAAGAGCCCGGTGTCTTCCTCGGAAATATGGCCGCCAACACCGACCGAATACAGTCCGTGTAAACGGGTTTCCTGGCCGCCTTTGCCGCGGCGATATCGCAAAATCCGATCGCCATGAATGATAAGAGCGTAGGGAATCAACTGCTTGTAACGCCTGTCTTGTTCGGCTTCACCGCGGTTTAGGTACAAAACGTTTGCCTGGGCGGTGACGACGGGAAGGTATTTTTCCACTTCAAGGCTCAGACCCTGGAAGACTCCGATCTTTTCAAAAAGATTTCGCTCGAAACAAAGGACGCGTTCTTCAGTTGCCATAATTATCAATCCATGTTGATGACGCGGTGCGAATCAACGAAGTAAAAGTTATTTTTGTTGTTGGTGGGTTATTCACAAAATCGCGAAGTGCATTCTCTCCCCGAAAGTTACGCCGGCCTTGCGAGTGCGGACGGCGTATGCGTCGGCATGCCGGGGTTAAACTCTTCCGGCAGATCTTCCGGCAACAACGTCGTAAGAGCGTCCCGATCCGCCTGGCCGCAGTTGACCAGACGGGTGCTTTGGTTGCGGACCGCCGCTTCAAATAAATTTCGCATTTCGCGCGCGTTGCCGAAGTGGTCATTTCGCGAACCGCGCAGGCTCCGGCAGATGGCCAGGGCCTTTTTCTCCGTTTCCGGTGCGCAGACCAGGCCGCTCTGCGCAGCCATGCGATGAAAAATTTCCAGCAATTCCTCAGGGGCGTAGTCGGGAAAATTCAGATAATTCGTAAAGCGCGATTCGAGACCGGGATTCGAGGCGATGAATTGCTTCATGGGTTCGTTATAGCCCGCCACGATGACGATAAGCCGGTCACGGTCGTCTTCCATCCGTTTCAGCAGGGTCTCGATCGCCTCATTTCCAAAATCCTGTTCGCCACGGCCGGCCAGTGAGTAAGCTTCGTCGATGAATAAAATCCCGTCCAACGCCGAGTCAATGACCGCGTGCGTTCGGACGGCGGTTTGGCCTACGTATTCGGCCACGAGCCGTCCGCGATCGCACTCAACGACGTGACCGCGGCGGAGAAGCCCGAGCGATTTGTAAATTCGGCCCATGAGCCGGGCCACGGTTGTTTTTCCCGTCCCCGGGTTGCCGAAGAAAACGCTGTGCAAGCCCGCGGCGACCACGGGCAGTCCTTGCTGCCGCCGCAATATTTGCATCCGCGCGAAATTAGTCGACCGATGGACTTCATTTTTCACGGGTTCAAGCCCGACGAGAGCGTCGAGTTCCTTGAAAATCGCATTCAAGTCTTCCTCGCTTACGCCGGGGTCTGCGGCGCGCGCGGTGAAATCCGCGGCGTATTGCCGGGAGATGTCCGTGAGCTGGGCTGAGACGACGGCCGAACGCCTGCGGCATGCGTCAGACATATTTCCGCCGATCGCCGCCATCGCCCCTGCGAGAGTCTGCAACGTAAAACGAACAAACTCGACCGTCACGGGCTGCAGTTGGAGGTCCAGGGCGTGCGCGGCGAAGAGTTTAAAAATCTCATCCAC
>DASYZW010000845.1:0-3898 GCA_035945915.1 Verrucomicrobiia bacterium
AAATTTTCGCGGTGAAGAAAAGACGCTGGTTCAAATGGGCCGGTATCAGGAAGAAACTGACCGGGCATTGCGGCAGGAAACCTGGGAGCTCGTCGTGAAACGCCGTTTGCAGGAGGCGGATAATTTCGACGACATCTTCGACCGGCAATTCGCCTTGCGCTCGCAAATTGCGAAGAATACCGGCTTCGGAAATTATCGGGATTACGCGTTTCGCCGTTTGGGCCGTTTCGATTATACGCCCGAGGATTGCGCAAAATTTCATGATGCGGTCGAAAAAGAGATCGTTCCCATCGCGCGGCAATTGCAGGCCCGGCGGCGCGAGCAATTGAATTTGCCCTCGCTCCGGCCCTGGGACCTTTCCGTGGATCCGTTGAATCGCCCGCCCTTGAGGCCGTTCGCGGAAACGGATGAAATGGTGTCGCGAACGCAAAAGATTTTTAACCGGCTCGACGGCGAGTTGGCGGGCGGTTTTCAGCAAATGCAGGACCTGAAACTGCTGGACCTCGCCAATCGCAAGGGAAAGGCGCCGGGCGGTTATCAATCCACTTTGTCCGAATCGCGCTTGCCGTTCATTTTTATGAATGCCGTCGGTCTTCAGCGGGACGTGGAAACGATTCTGCACGAAGCCGGGCACGCGTTTCACGCCCTCGCCACGCGGGAGGAAGATCTCTATCCCTATCGAAGCGCCCCCATCGAGTTTTGCGAGGTCGCTTCAATGAGCATGGAATTGCTCGGCAACGAGTTCATCGAAGAATTCTATCCAAGCGACGAAGCGAAACGCGCGCGCCGGGTGCACCTCGAAGGAGTCGTCGGCGTGTTTCCGTGGATTGCGACCGTCGACGCGTTCCAGCATTGGATTTACACTCATCCGGGTCATTCGCGGGAAGGACGCCGCAAGGCGTGGCTCGGGTTGATGGACCGCTTTGGCGGAGACGTGGATTGGAGTTCATTCGAGAACGCGCGGGCGAATTTGTGGCATCGCCAACTCCACATCTTCATCCATCCATTTTATTACATCGAATATGGCATTGCGCAATTGGGCGCGTTGCAGGTTTGGGCGAATTCTAAAAGGGAAAAAGCCCGGGCTTTGGGCGATTACAAAAAGTCGCTAGCCCTCGGCGGTTCCCGGCCGTTGCCGGAATTGTTCTCCGCCGCCGGGTGCCAGTTTGAATTCAGCGCCCGCACCATCCAACCGCTGGCCGGCATGTTACGGGAGGAACTGGCAAAACTATAAATCGTGATTTTTTGTCACAATTCCAATTTTCCGGCCACTCCTATGCGTGATGAATTCAACTGTTGCAATATCCGAGGACGCGCAACTGGTGCGTTTGGGAGTTCAAGGTGACCGGGAAGCCTTTGGCCGGCTCGTCGCGCGTTATCAATCTCCGGTCTGCGCGCTGGCCTACAGCGCGTGCGGAAATATCAGCCAGAGTGAGGACTTGGCCCAGGAAACGTTCATTGTCGCCTGGCGCAAACTAAGCGACCTGCGGGAACCAGAAAAATTCAAGGCCTGGCTCTTTGGCATCGCGCGGAATTTGATCCTGAATACCGCCCGCAGGCAAACGCGGAATCCACTCGCGGCTTCGGAACCGTTGTCCGAAGAATTAACCCCGCCTTCGGCGTCATCCAATCCCGCCGGCCATGCCATCAATCGGGAGGAAGAAGAAATCCTATGGCGTTCTCTCGAGCACATCCCGGAAGGGTACCGGGAACCGCTGGTTCTTTTTTACCGGGAACATCAATCCATTGAACAGGTCGCGGCCACGCTGGACCTCACTCACGAGGCGGCGCGGCAACGATTGTCGCGGGGAAGAAAGCTGCTGCAGGGGCAGGTCCTTTCTTTCGTGGAAGGCGCATTGGCGCGGACCAATCCCGGCCAGGCGTTTACGCTCGCCGTCCTCGCCGCGTTGCCGGTCACGCTGACGAGTTCCGCAAAAGCCGCGACCGTCGCCGCCGCGGCGGCAAAAGGCGGGGCAACCGCCGCGGGTATCACGCTTACCAGCGTCCTGGGCATGTTGGTCGGGCCGGCAATCGGGCTGGTCGCGAGCTACCTGGGCATGCAAGCGGGATTGAAATCGACCCGCACGCCGCGCGAACGCGCCCTGATGACCCGCCACTGCATCGGCCTTATGGTTGCGATCGTGGCTTTGTTTATTCTTTGCCCGCTGTACACCTATTTGGCCGAGCCGCATTGGAAACAACATCCGGTTCAAATAATCGTGATTTTCCTGGCAATCATGCTGGCCTGGACCGTTTTTATCTTTTCCTATAGTTGGCGCTTCGGCAAAAAGTTTGAGGGCGTAAGGTCCGAGGAACAGGCAAAACATCCTGAACTCTTTGCCGGTAAATTGAAACTGACGTGGATGACCGGCCAGGTGTATGAATACCGCAGCCGTGCCACCTTCCTTGGCCTCCCGCTGTTTCATTATCGCATGGGGCGGCAGCCTGGGGAAAAGGTGCGGCCCGCCGTGGGCTGGATTGCTATCGGCCAAGTTGCGTACGGGATTTTGTATGCCAGTGGAGGCGTTGCCGTGGGCGGCATTAGCGCTGGCGGTATCAGCATCGGCCTCCTTTCATTCGGGGGAGTCGGTATTGGGTTGCTTGCCTTTGGCGGATTGGCGTTGGGAGGCGTCGTAATGGGAGGGACCAGCGTGGGCATCGTCGCCTCCGGGGGTCTGGCCATTGCCTGGCACGCCGCCATCGGTGGCCTGGCCTCGGCGCACGAAATTGCGATGGGCGGTATGGCCCTGGCGATTCATGCAAACGATGGCGTCGCTCGCGCGTTTTTCAAGCGGCATAGCTGGCTCAACACGTCATCAAGCCAGGGGAGCATTCTTTTTCTTTGCACGTGCATCCTGCTGCCCATGTTGCAAATCGGTTTCTGGATGTGGCTGGGACGAAAAATAGCCGCGCGCATTCTGGCGGGCAAAACCGGGTCAATCATCTTAAAATAATTTATGCCAAGGAATTTAATCCCTGTTTTAATCGGTATCTTAATTTTTCAGGCGGCGGTTGCTTTTGCGGAACCCTGGTCGGACCGCATTACCGTGACTGTCCGCGGACACGGCCCGGACGTCGTCCTGATCCCCGGCCTGACGTGCTCTGTCGCGGTTTGGGATACGACCGCGACTCATCTGGCGGGACATTATCGGCTGCACCTTATCCAGGTCGATGGGTTCGCCGGCACGCCGGCACAGGCAAACGCCCAGGGCCCCGTCGTCCAGCCGATCGTCGATGCCATTGACACGTACATTAGCGCGCGCGGCCTGAAAGAACCGTGCGTCATCGGTCACTCGCTCGGGGGAACAATCGGAATGATGCTCGCACTGCAACATCCGAAGGACGCCGGCAAGCTCATGATCGTGGATTCGTTGCCGTTCCCGGGACTTATCTTTGGCGCGTATGATGTCGATTCGGCAAAAAAGATCGCCGCAAAAATGCGCGAGAATACCCTCAAACAATCGCAGAAGGCATTCGCCCGGGATGAAACGAGATTCCTTCGCATTCTCGTCAAATCTCAGGAGGGCCGGAAGCGGGCTGCGGATTGGGCCGTTGCCTCCGATAAATCCGTCGTGGCGCGCGCGAGTTATGATGACCTGACCACCGATCTGCGCCCACAATTGGACCAAATAAAAATTCCGGTCACCATTCTTTACCCGTGGGATTCAAAATCCGGCTATTCAAAAGACCAGACCGACGCCTTCTACAGGCAGAACTACGCCGGGTTGCCAAACAAAACATTTGCCCGGATCGACGACTCGTACCATTTCATCATGCTCGACCAGCCCGACGCGTTTTTAAAACAGGTCGATAAATTCCTGGCTTCCGAATAAATTCCTTAACCTGCTCGCCGGGCCTGATTTGCGTGGGTGTCCGCCTCGGGAACACTGCAACCGGT
>DASYZW010000846.1:0-4214 GCA_035945915.1 Verrucomicrobiia bacterium
AAAATCAGGCCCGCTTTATGTGACCTCCGGGATTGGCTGGTATCCAATCCCCGTGCGATTCAATTGCCGCCCGGAAATTGTCCTGATCGAATCGTAAAGCCATTCAACATTTTGATCGAAGCACTGCCAGTCCGTTTTAGTCAGGCTGAATCCAATCAAGGCGAAATCGCTTGCGATTCGGCTGTTTGTTGTGTATCCAATAAGACGCTCTTCACGCGCCCGCGTGGCGGAATTGGCAGACGCGCTAGATTCAGGTTCTAGTGAGTAACATCGTACAGGTTCAAGTCCTGTCGCGGGCACCACCTTTTATTGGGCTTTTTGGAAATTGCCGAATTTTTCTGACAAATTTCTGACAGTTAAGGCCAATTTTCGGTTGCTGTACAGGCAGATTTCTGGCATATTGTTAGTGTCATCGGGAGCAGTTTGCCCGTAGCGGCAGACTCACCAACCAGCGATTGGAAGGCGCAACGGTGGTCACGGCATGTCCGAGTGGACGGTGCCGGATGAGGCGGCAATAAAGCCGCATAGCAGTTCCTCCAAGCGGCAATGAAACCGTCCCGATGAGGTGACGGTTCTTTTTTTGTCGAAGTTCCCGATGCGTTTGAAGAGTCGAGCGCATCAAATGAACAATAAAGCAAGTCGGCAGGAACAAAGGTTTCCTCTCTCAATTAAACGTGGTTCGGTGGAAATAAAGATTTACCGGACTGTCAAACTTGGCAGTGAGTATTTCGTGGTAAATTTTTATCACGATGGAAAAAGGCAGCGTCGCACATTTTCAGACTTTGACCGGGCAAAAACGGAGGCCGACACAGTTGCACGCCGCCTTGCCAGTTCAGATTCTGCTGTCCTGACACTTTCCGGCGCAGACCTTTCCGCGTATCAACGTGCGCGGCAAGTTCTCGACCCCCTTGGCGTTGCCATTGAAATTGCCGCAACTGAATACGCGGATGCCAAAAGGAAGCTGGCGGACGCGTCGCTCTCGCAAGCGGTGGAATTCTTTCTAAAGCGGCATCCTAAGAAAATCGAACCACATTCAATTCAGAGCGTTGTGAAGGAATTCATTTTGGCAAAGCAGAGCGAAGGTTTGAGCGAGCGTTATATTAAATCACTCCGCTGGGCCTTGCCGAAGTTCACAGCCGCTTTCCATTGCAACATCGGCGATGTGACCGCGCCAGAAATAACCAAATGGCTGCGGCAATTGAAAGTTTCGCCTCGCACGCAAAACAATCTGCGGAATTCCGTACAAACACTGTTCAGCTACGCAAAGGCGCAACGTTACCTGGCCAAAGACAATGACGAAATCGCCGATGTCCCCATAATAAAGGATAGGGGCGGCGAAATTGAGATTTTTACGCCGCTGGAACTGGAAGAAATCTTGGCCCGCGCCGGGGACAAATTGATTTCGTTCGTTGCGCTTGGCGCGTTTGCCGGTGTCCGGCACGCCGAAATCCAGCGGCTTGATTGGCAAGACATTCGGTTTGACGATGGTATCATTGAAATCCGGGCATCAAAGGCAAAGACCGCCAGCCGCCGAATTGTGCCGATTCTCAGCAATCTTCGCCAGTGGCTTTTGCCCCTGAAACAGGACTTTGGACTCGTTTGTCCGTATCTGAACGCTGCCTTTGAATTGCACCTAATCACAAAGAGAATAAATGAAGCGCGGCGGGCGGCCTGGGCGCTCGAAAATGGGATTAGCGGCTTCCAATTGTCTGTCGGAAGTTCACCTTTCAGCCAACCTTCGTCCTTGGCAAATTTGAGAATGTTCCCGAGTGCAACTATGTCCAAGTTGGCGGTCCGATTGCTTACGCCATTGTCACCTGCCGTCCGTTGGACGACGTAATCGTTTATTTTTTTTCGAGTGATTTGGTTCAGTCGCAGAGTCCCAAAAAACTTGGCCCACCCTTTGAGGGCGCTACGTTCTTTTTCAATGGTAAGGGGACTCTTGGCTTGGGTGGACCCCAACCATACAACGTAATGGGCATAGTAATTGGAAAACAGCGGGGTGATACTGGGGCCAGGAGTGCGACCAGCGTCCCGGTCCGCCAAGAGGCGGTTTCGGGCCTTTACCGCTTCGGCTACGGTCTGCACGCGCCTTTTATGTTCATCAAAAAGTGGCACTTTGCGGATTCCTTTACCGGGAACTTGCATCTGGCAATAAAAGCGCCAGTTGCGTTGCCACAAGCCACGAATCTCACACCCTCGCGCGTCGCGACATTTAATGAAGTGGTATTTCTTTTCCTCTTGATGAGGCTCCGGAACGGCAATGGATGCGCTCATCGCTTTGCCTCCTGTTTCCGCAGCGCCTGCTGCTTGGGCTTGCGCTTGCGCCAGCCTTTGCGGACCCCGACGGCTTCGCCCTCCTCGAAAGCATCCCACAAACCTTCGGCATTCGGCTCACGGTTGAAATTGTAGCCCGGATGGCCGGCATACTGCCGCTTGTTCTCACAGATTTCGTGACAGGCTTCGACAAAACGGTCCTGGTCTGCCAGTTCTGCCGCGGTGAAGTCACCATATTCCGCAGCCTCCTCGCCGGAAGCCACGCCAAGTTTGTATGCGCTTCTTGCATTCATGCGTCGTTCTTCTTTTCGGCGTTCGCCCGGCGCGCATCGTCATAGTTTGCGATTGCCGCATCGAGCGCCCGAAGTGGTTGCGCGAATTCTGGCGGCGGCAGTTGCGGAACGAGGACGAGTTCCCGAAGGCAGCAACGTTTAAACAGCCTTCGTTCGGCGGTAATCCCGCTTTTTTATTGATATATATCCAAGCATCGAAAGCGCAAAAAGTGAAAGCGTGGTTGGCTCTGGGACAGGTTCGGCAGTTGCGCTAAAAATGTTCACTTGCAAACCTTCGGGGTTCCCCTTACCACTACCACCTGGGGCATCGGGGTCTTGAGTCACGTAAAATTGAAGTTCGTTTTCCCCCGCCACAAAATCATTTGTGATAGAAAATGGGCCGAATGCCTTGAATCCAGTGCTGGTATCTGAGAACCCTGTATTTATACCGTTTAAAAAAATCTCAGAACTGTTATCGGAAGCCCATTCGCCCGTAATTTGCGCGGTAGAAGGAGCCAACCCATTTAATGAAAATGTGAGCGTATAAATATAAAGTCCAGCCGGCGCTGGACCCTGGCCCATGCCATTTGCATTTATCCATTCCGATGAAGCGGTGTTCGCAACCCAATTCTTGTCAAGGCTCGTAACGGCAAGCGCGGAAACTGCCCCAAGTGGGGAAGAGGAAATTGTCCAGTACGGGTCTGTTTGTCCCGCCGATAAAAGATTTCCAGAATCGTCAACGCCAGTGCTAAACACGCCGGGAATACTTGTTTGTGCGTTGCCCGTCAAAGCCAGAATAAAATAGGCACCCATGAACAAAATAATTTTCATAGCATACCCTGCTCCGGAGCCTCTCTTAAATCAAGGAACAAATTCATGGTGATTGTTGTTGAAACAATCTAGAGAACGGCGCAACGGAATGACCCTATTCCGGTGATTAATCAAAAAGTGGCGTCATGTGTGGCGTTTGCAAAACTTTTCATAGAGCAAATGAGTTTCTGTCTGCCCGTAATGATGGAACCCCATGCGCTCATACAACTTTACTGCTTGATTACAACGCAATACCTGAAGACGGACCGGAAGTCCAAGAGAGCGCGCCCGCTCACATAAATCGGTCAATACGTCTGTTCCGATGCCTTGGTTTTGCACTGACGGGTCAATTTGGATTTGAATTAGATAAAGATGGTCTGACCTCCGCTCATCAGCCAAAACGCCAACGTCATTGCCGTGATAGACGATAATCTGATAGCAGTCCGGATTCCACTCAAGCTCAAAGGACCGCTTCTGAGATTCCGAGTCCCAAGTTCCAAACTGGCGAACGACGACATCTTCGTAACAGCGCTTGTGCAGTGCTTCTGCAAATGCCCGGTCACTTGGTTTGGCTTTTCGAAGAGAGTATCGCATGTTGTGCTGCTTCTCCTGGAATTGGAAAAAGGGGTGGTTTGAGTTATATAATCGGGCCGCAACCAAAGGACCGATATGGCAGAACAACAACGACGACATTTTTCCAGTCAGGAGAAGGTCAAATCTTACGGGAACACTTTTTGGACGGGGTGCCGATCTCGGAAGTGTGCCAGAAACATCAAATTCAGCCCTCGATGTTTTACAACTGGCAGAAAATCTTTTTCGAGAACGGAACGGCGGCGTTCGAACGCCAGCCGTCCC
>DASYZW010000847.1:0-6539 GCA_035945915.1 Verrucomicrobiia bacterium
CCCATCTCCACCATGGACACGCAAATAGCCAGGAGAAACACTTCAAGCATGTTCCAGGGATCAATGATCCGGATAATTTTATACATCCACGCGCGCGTCTTTTGAAATCTCGGCCATTTCAACGTCAAGGTGATAAACAGAAGGCCCATGATTTTCAGCGCGGGTGAAAGCATGCTCGTGCAAAAAACCAGGGTCGAAATGAAATATTGCCCGTGGGACCACAGCGCCCGGATTCCCTGGAAGACGGTCGTCTGCGTAAACTGTCCCTGGTATTCCGCCGTGACAATCGGATAAAAATTGGATGGAAAATACAATATGGCCGCCGCCAGCGTAAAAGCCAGCGTGCGCGAACGGCTCGCCGGCCGGCGATGAAAAATTTGGAAATCACAGCGCGCGCATTTTACGACCGCGCCTGTCGGCACAAAGTCCGCCTCCTGCACTAAACCGCATGTTTGACACGCCACCACCTTGTCCATTACGACAGCAATCTCCTTCAGATTCAAAAAATTTCAAGTGTATAAATGGCCGCGCGTCCCGCCCCGTTCCAGTTCCGGCAATCGTATCCTCACGGTCGCTGCTATGCTGGAGACGTAAAATCCATTGCGAAAGCGCCCCGTTAACCGCAAAATCATACTCATGAATTTGGACACGCTTTATTCCGAACTGACCCTCAAGACTGGAGCCAAACTGGCGCTGGTTGTGATGGATGGCCTGGGCGATTTGGCCACCCGCGAGCAAAACTATCTCACCCCGCTGGAAGCAGCCAAAACCCCCAACCTCGACTCGCTTTCAAGGGATTCCGCCCAGGGCCGCATGATTCCTGTCGCGCCGGGGATAACTCCCGGCAGCGGTCCCGGTCACTTGGGCCTCTTTGGCTACGATCCCCTCGAATTCCAGGTCGGTCGCGGTGTCATTGAAGCCCTTGGCCTCGGGCTGGAACTCAAACCCGGCGATGTCGCCGCTCGCGCCAATTTTTGCACGCTGGATAGTAAAGGAATTGTCACCGACCGCCGCGCCGGCCGGATTGCCACCGACGTCTGCGAAAAACTTTGCGCCAAACTCGCGGCGAAAGTAAAGAAAATCGGCGATACCGAAGTCCTGATCAAAGCCGGCAAAGAACATCGGTTCGTCGTGGTCTTTCGCGGTCAGGGACTCGAAGGTCCCCTGACCGATGCGGACCCAAACCGCGAAGGTTTTCCCGTCCCGACAGTGCATCCCCGCGATGAAGGCAACGCGGGCCAAAAAAAGATGGCCGGACTGATCGCTGAATTCTATAAAGCCGCGCTTCCGGTTTTGGAAAAGGAAAAGCCCGCCAACGGCTTCCTGATGCGAGGCATCGCGCATCAGCCTCACATTCCCCTGTTCGAAGAGCGCTACCAACTGAAGCCGGCCTGCCTTGCGGTCTATCCCATGTACAAAGGCCTGGCCCAGCTCGTCGGCATGAAAAAAATCGAAGGACCGCAAACCATCGCTGAACAATTTGAACGTTACCTGGCTGAATACAATAACTTCGACTTTTTCTTTATCCATTACAAATACACGGACAAGTCCGGTGAAGACGGCAATTTCGCCGCGAAAAAGAAAGCGATCGAAGATTTCGACGCAGCCCTGCCGATCTTGCTGAAGAAAAAGCCCGATGTTCTCGTGATCACGGGCGACCATTCCACGCCCGTGGCTCTCAAGGGCCATTCCTGGCATCCCCAGCCCGTTCTTCTGCATTCCGCGCTAAGCGGCTGGGACAAGCTGGACCGCTTTACCGAAACCGGCGCCAATCTGGGTTCGCTGGGCGTGTTCGAATCGAAATTTTTGATGCGGCTTATGCAGGCCAATGCAAAAATGTTCGACAAGTTTGGAGCATAGCCGCCGCTTCAGCTTCGCAATGAATCTTCCAAACAAGATTACCTCCGCGCGCTTTGGTTTGACGGTGCTGTTCGTTTGGGCGCTCTTCACGCCCATCCCGTTTCACAACACCCTCGCCCTGGCCCTGTTTAACGTCGCGGGCGTCACGGATTTTCTCGATGGCAAAATCGCCCGCAGCCGCGGTCTCATCACCAACTTCGGCATTTTGATGGATTCTCTCGCCGACAAAATTCTGACGTGCTCGGCGTTCATCGCGTTCGTCGAAAGCACTCACGTGAACCCCCGCGCCCCGGTGAAGGTCGCCGCGTGGATGGTGATTATTATCGTCGCCCGTGAGTTCGCCATTACGGGAATGCGACTGCTGGCCGCCGCCAAAAGCATCGTTTTGGCGGCTGAAAATTTCGGGAAACACAAAACCGTTTCCCAAATCGCGGCCATCAATGCCCTGCTCCTTTTGGATGCCTGCCAGGAATGGCCGCTGGCCTCGGAACAGTTCATCCAAAAATGGCTGCCCCCCCTCGCCGATATCATGCTTTGGCTGGCCGTCATTTTAACCGCCACCTCCGGAGGACTTTATCTCTGGCGCAATCGGACGCTCTATCTGAATGACATGTAATTGGGCACGGCGACCTCGCGAGTGTCGCTGCCCAACGATCCGCGCTTTAGCAGGCAGGGACATCGCGCTAAGATGTCACCGCGCGGACCGCGCGCGGAATCCCGTTTTGCGCACGGAAGTCCGACTACACCCTGTCCGCGCCGCGTCCAGCGGCGCTCACATTGCAGCGCGATGTCCCTGGCCGGCTTACGGCTCAGTGATGATGTAGTACCTCTGCGGGACCCCGCTGGCGCCCGGATCGCTGAAGTTAATTGGCGCCGCGCCAAATGTGCCGCTGCCCACCAGCGTCCACGTGCTCGTAACCGGCGATAACATCAGGTTCGTCGTCGCCCAGATGCGATAGCCCTGCCCTTGCGCGCCTGAAAGAGTGAATTGGAAACCGCCATTGACGAGCGCCTTTGCGCCGCTAACCGTTGCCGGCGAGGGAATCGTGACGGTCAATTGGACAACGCTGCTCGTCACAGAACCGACTGAATTGGACACAATCACCGAATAGTTCGCATTCACCGCAGCGTTCGGAACCATCAGCGTGGCGCTGTTCGCACTGGCGAAGGGGGCGTTGGTGCCATTCTGCAACCATTGATAAACCGGCGACGAAATTCCGTCGGCGCTCACCGTAAATGTAGCCGTTCCGCCGAGCGCTACCGTTTCGTTCGTCGGCTGGCTGAATATTTCCGGCGCCAATTGCGGCTGCCACCCGTAAAGCCAATTGGTGACGTTTTGAACAGTGTTCGTCGCCGTCGCGCCGTCCAATTCCGTCGACCATGCCACGCGCGATGCCGTCGGAACTAAAATGCCATTCGTATCCACGCTTTGATATTCCCAGAACCGCAGGTTCGCCGTATCCGGGCCTTGCGAACTGCCGCTGCCCAAAATCCAGCCGGCCGGAATGACGACGTTCGTATCCATCGTGCAATTGATATACGCCACCTGGCCATAGGGGTAATTCGGTGTGTTGCCGCTCGACCCGGCGTCGCGGCCCAAATCGCAATTTGTGGCGCTGCTGGTGGCGCCAAGAATCCGGCAGTTCACGAACGCGAAACCATTCGTATATTGCGCCGTTCGCGCCTGCGTCAAATGGCTTCCACTCGTCAGGTCCATCAAAATCGTGTTCGTCACATACAACGTGCCGCTTCCCCAAATGTAGTCGGTATTGCCCTGGATATAACTGTCCTGGATGTACGCCTGGTCCCCGCTTTGGTTCACCAGCAGCGTGTCCTGGTAACTGTCGAGGTCGCAGTCCAGCACCATAAATTGCTTGGCCAGGTTGACTAGCAGGGCTTCGGCCTGTGAACCGCCCAGCGCCGTGCTGTTGGTTAACGTCAGATTCTCGATTGCAATCCCGTTGGCCAGGTTCACGCCGAACATCGGCCGGGTGGTGGTGCTCCCGTTGATGTTGTTGTTATTTGCATACGCAATAATCGTTTGATGCCGGTTTTGTCCGATGAACGTGATGTTGTTCTTCGTATTCACGCGGTCAATTTCCGTGTAGGTGCCGTTCTGGATGTTGATGGTCGTGGGTGTGATGTTATTGCTGGCCACTGAATCAATCGCGCCCTGGACGGTGCAAAAATCCCCGCTGCCATTGGCCGCGACAACCACGTTGGCCGGGTTGGCCGGACCGCTCGTTTTGGTCGAAAATTCCCAGGTCGTCGAATTGGCGATGCCCGTGAAATAAGCGCCGCTCGAGTCCAGGATGACGCCCGGGTCCATCGTCACATAATACGTTTTGCCCGTGGTCAAAACACCCGAATGCGGATAAATCGTCGCGCTATTGCCATTGATCAAAATATCATAGGCATTGATCATAACGCCGCCGATGGTTCGCAATTGAAGATTGCCTCCGCTCAAATCCAGCGTATCGACTGGCGTGCCGGGATTCGAAGCATCGTAGATATTAATCTTCCCCGTCTTACCGACGCTTGGCGTTTGGCTGAACGTGATGTTGAGCAGCGTATCCACACAGACGTTCGCCGCGCCATTGACCGGCGCTGCCGGCGTGCCGGTCATGCTTGAATAAATCGCCAGATAGGCGGACGCGGTCACCGTCCCGGCTGCGTTGCTGACAACCACCGAATACGTTCCGATGTTGGTCAGCGCCACGCTCGCAATCGAATAGTTGGTCCCGGTTGCCCCGGGAATGGGCGCATTATTTTTATACCATTGATATGTCGGCTGCGGCACGCCGGAAGCCGTGACGGAAAAGCTCGCCGGGTTTCCCACATTTACTAACAGGTTCGTCGGCGCGCTCGAGATTATCGGCGTTTCATTCACAGTGACGGAAAAATTCGTTAAAACCGAACCGGCGCTGTTGCTTGACACAACCGTATAGATCCCCGCGTTGGTCAATTGCAAATTTGTCAGCGATAATTCGGTGCTCGCGCCGGACTCGAGTAAATTGCTGTTTTCGTCGTACCAATACACCGTCGGCGTGGGCGCGCCAAAAGTGCTCACGAAAATATTTGTCCCATTTCCGGAAATCACCGTGGCATTTGTTGGCGAAACGAAATTGATGACCGGCACGGTGGGCGTGGCCGAAACAAACAGAGTCGCCACGGCGCTGGTCGCCGCCCCGTAAGCGTTCGTGACCACGGCGAAAAACGCGGAACTGTCGGCCGCCTGGGCATTGTTAATGGTCAACGTAGCCGTGCCCGAACCGGATATCGTCGAGCCGTTGCCGGTGGCAACGTCCTGGAGGGTGTTGGTGACCCCGCCGATAATCTGGTACCACTGGTACGATGACGATGCGCCGCCCGCCGGACTTAACGCGACAGTAAATGAATAATTGCCCCCCGGGCTCCCGCCCGTGTTGAACGGTTGGGTCACGATGACTGGATTCGCCGGGACGAGCGTGATTCCGGTCAACGTAATATTGACGTTGGTCGTGGCCGTGTTGGCGAACATGAAGCAAAACTCGTTGAAGTTGGTCACCGGCAGGGTTGTCAGCAGGACCGTTGATGAATATCCAATTTCATTCACTGATCCCGCGCCATTGGTCATCGCCGCGCCTGCGGATGAGAACGGACTGGTCGCCGTGCCGATGCTGATCGCGGTCGCGCCGCTGTTCATGTTCAACTGAAACTGCATGCCGTAGGTGACGTTGTTGGTCGGATAACCGGTTTTGATCGAGCCCGAACCAAGCTTGTGCGAGCTGTCATATTGGAAGAACGTGGTCACCGTATTGGGCCGGTCAAATAACTCGAATCCCGGATTGCCCGTATTGAAATCCGTCCAAAAGCCCTGGTCATCCAAAGCGCTTCCCGGCGTGCCCGGATCGTTGAGCAGGCCCATGCCGATGATTCGCCCGGTGCCGGCTGGATACATCCCGCCATTGCCGCTCATGGAAAAATCGATTTTCTGGGAGGCGCTGGCGTTGGTAAGTGGCAGCGGCACAAACGTTTTCGTCGCGAAAATGTATTCAGTGCTTGCCGGCACCGTAAACGTCACACTGCCGCCGTATGTGGCGTCGCCGCCCATCCCGGCATTGTTTGTCACCAGGTTTCCGGTTTTGTCATACGCGACCCATTGCAATTGCCCGAAGGCGGTGGCGGACAGTCCAAAGATAATGGCCGCAGAGGCGATGGCGCGGCATAGAAGGGAAGTTTTCATAGTATGGTTGAACAATCAGGAATTTCCCAGGAGTATAACAGACTATCCGTTGCTCTTTCACCCTCCATTTCTGCAAAGCCAATTGAAATTTGGGCACTTGGCCGCCGCCCGCCCGGAAGGCCTCGGCGCCCGGTCTCAGTCGCCGCGACGAACGCCTCAGGAGGCGCGATCCACGGGAAAATCAATTTTTCAATTTCGATTTTCGATTTTGCATTGCTAGAATTCACCATGGCATTTCCGAATAGACCGCCTCTCGGGTCCATCCTTTGGTTTCTGGCCGGTGTCGTGGCGATCACGGTGGCCTGGGCGTTCGATGGGACCGTGGATCATGCCCTGGATGTCACCAGGAACCCGGACTTGCACCGGTTTGCCTGGTGGTGCTCCAAACTTGCCGAGGGACAGGTCCCTGCCCTCGCCGGCATTATCCTGGTGCTGTTGTTTGTCTATCTGCGAA
>DASYZW010000848.1:0-6151 GCA_035945915.1 Verrucomicrobiia bacterium
CAGGATCGTCCGCCGATATAACTCTCCATTTGCTCAATGGCGGCGTCCTGGGCGGAAATAATCCAATTGACCAGGTCGCCAATGGAAATGATACCCACGAGCTCGTCATTTTGCATGACCGGCAGGTGACGGATGCGATGCTCGGTCATTAATCGCATGCATTCCTCGACCGATTCGTCCGGCGCCACAGTGACGACATTGGACGAAGTGATTTCTTTGACGAAGGTTTGTTTTGACGTTTTCCCCGCAAGGGCGATTTTCCGGGTATAATCCCTTTCGGTAAATATCCCGGTCAACCGGCCGTGGGAGACGACTGGCAATGCGCCGATGTTTTTATCGGCCATGAGTTGGATGGCGTCGAAGACGGTGGCCTCCGGCGAGATTTCCCACACTGTTGATCCCTTGTGATGCAACAGCGCGCTGATTGGAACGCTGCTTTTCATAGACTTAATGGCTTACCTATCTTTATCCGCCCGCGAGCATGGATTTGCAAGTACTATTTTTACTTGTTTTTCCCCGGCTTTTCCCCTACGTTGGACCCTGCCTGAACGCCGCGTGTGCGGATGTTCATTGAGGCTGAGAAAAGAAAGTTAACAAATAACCTAACCTTCAAACCTCCGTTGCCACGGAAGTCTGGTTTAGGCAATGGAGCCTTCAGGTTCCGCATTCGCGGAATCAAAAGTCTCCCGCGGTAAAAAAATCATTATGCTCACAATGGAAGAAGCCCTGAAGCAGAGCGGAAAATCGCTCGTCGCCCAGGGTGAAATCGTAAAAGGTACCATCATCGAAGTCCGCTCCAAGGAAGTTTTGGTGGACATCGGCTACAAAAGCGAGGGCGTCATCCCCGCCTCGGAATTTCAGGACCCCAACGCCATCAAGGTCGGCGACGAAATAGACGTGCTCATTGAAAAACTCGAAAACAAGGAAGGCACCGTCGTTCTCTCGCACGAAAAAGCGGAATTCAAAAAGAACTGGGACAAAATTTTAACCATCTGCAACGAAGGCGGCCGCATCAACGGCAAAGTCAAATCGGTCGTCAAAGGCGGTTTGGTCGTTAACGTCGGGGTGGAGGCATTTTTGCCGGCGTCGCAAATTGACGTGACCACGCCGAAAAACCTCCAACAGTTCGTCGGCAACACCTACGAATTCAAAGTCGTCAAAATCAACCAGGACCGCCAGAACATCGTCCTGTCCCGCCGCGAATTGATCGAGCAGGAGCGAAACGAAAAACGCGCCCATTTGCTCGGAGAAATGACACCCGGCGACATCCGCAAAGGCACCGTCAAGAACATCACCGATTTCGGCGCGTTCATCGACTTGAACGGCATCGACGGTTTGCTCCATATCACGGACATGAGCTGGGGCCGCATCGGGCATCCCTCCGAAATTCTGAAGGTCGGACAGGAAATTGACGTCGTCGTCCTGGACGTCAACAAGGAAAAAGAGCGCGTCAGCCTGGGCTTGAAACAAAAAATGTCCAATCCCTGGGACAACATCGAAACCAAATATCCCGTCGGCGCGAAAGTCAAAGGCAAGGTCGTCAGCCTCGTGCCTTACGGCGCATTTGTGCAAATAGAGCCGGGGGTTGAAGGCCTGATTCACGTTACCGAGCTTTCCTGGACCAAGCGCGTCGCGAAGCCCAGTGACGTTTTGAAACAGGACCAGGAAATCGAAGCGATCGTTCTCGGAATCAATCGCGAGGAACAAAAGATTTCCCTCGGCATTCGCCAGCTTGAATCCAATCCATGGGATTCCGCCGCGGACAAATACCGTGTGGGCGCCCACGTCAAAGGCAAGGTGCGCAATCTCACCAGCTACGGCGCGTTTGTGGAACTGGAAGAAGGCATCGACGGCATGATTCACGTTTCGGACATGTCCTGGACACGCAAGATCAATCATCCGAGCGAAGTGATGAAGAAGGGCGACGAACTGGAGGCGGTGGTCCTGGAAGTGGACCGGCCGAACCAGCGCATCGCGCTTGGCCTCAAACAATTGGGCGTCGACCCGTGGGAAAACATCGAGTCCCTGTACAAGGTCGGCGACCTCGTCAACGGCAAAGTCACCAAACTGGCCAGCTTCGGCGCCTTTGTGGGCTTGCAGCATGACATTGACGGCCTCGTGCACATCTCGCAGATCAGCGAAGAACGCGTGGACAAGATTAAAAATGTCCTCAAAGTCGGCCAGGACGTTTCCGCCCGCGTCATCAAGATTGACAAGGGCGAACGCCGGATCGGTCTTTCCATCAAGGCCGCAAACTACTCGGACGAACAGCTCAAGGAAGAACAGAAGCTGCTGGATTCGCTCAAGCCGGGCGAAGACCTTGTGGCCCTGCAACATGCCTTCGACGCCGCAGACGAGGCGCAAAAGGCCGAGTAATTATAGGATTAAACAACAAAAGGCGGACCGGAAACGGTCCGCCTTTTTTATTTATTTTCACCAGAAACTGAACCTGGCGACCTCAGTCTCTCCCCAAATACTTCACCACGGCTTCGGTCCGCGACTGCACGTGCAATTTTTCGTAGACCGTGTGGAGATGCGCGCGGACCGTGCTCAAACTGATGCCTAATTGGTCGGCGATTTCTTTATAGAGAAACCCCTTGGCCAGTGCGGCCAGGATTTCCTGCTCGCGCCGGGTCAGCTTCTCCATCTCCGTTTGCGGCGTTTTAATTTGCTGAAAATGGTTTACGACTTTGCGGGCGATTTGCATGGACATGGGCGCGCCGCCGGCGTGGACCTGTTCGATGGCCTGGACGAGCTCCGCCGCGGACATGTTTTTAAGCAGATATCCGCTCGCGCCCCGGCGAAGAGAGTCAAATATCAAATCGCTCTCTTCGTACGTCGTTAACATAAGCACTTGAGTCTTGGGCAGGCGCTCCTTGAGCCGGGCGACGCATTCAATGCCGTTCATGCGCGGCAAATTGATGTCCATCAGCACAACGTCGGGTTGTTCCAAAGGAATCTTGGCAAGGGCTTCCTCGCCATTGGAGTGGGCGCCCACACAACTTAACATCCCGGCGCGCCCCAGCAGTTCAGTCAGGCTTTCACGCGTGCCGCGGTTGTCTTCAACAATCGATACTTTGATTCGCACGTTCTTTTTTTCCGCACTCATATTAAAATATGGATTCAATCTCCGCTATCGTACAAACGTTCGACTCTGATCATCCCCAGCAAAGCCCGTCCTCGCACTTTCGCATTCCGGCGGTGGACTCATGACTCACGACTGTGGACTTGCCAGCGGCAACCGTAAATGAATTTTTGTGCCCGCCCCGGCGCCGCTTTGAAATTCCAATTCGCCGCCGATGTCCGTCATTCGCTGCCGCATGTTTCGCAGCCCATCCGCCAGGGCATTGTCAACGGCGCCGTTCCGCGCCAAAGACGGGTCGAATCCGCAGCCGTTATCTTCGATCTCGACATCCAGCGAATCGCCGGCGAATTGAATTCGCAGGCGGACTTCGGAAGCACGGGCGTGTTTAACAATGTTATGCAGGGCCTCTTTGATGACCAGGAAAAGGTTATGGCGCAGGTCCGTGGAAAGCTGACGCGGCGGACATTGTTCCGGAAAATCAAGACGGCAACGAATTCCCGCCAGCCGCAAATAATCCAGGGCAAACTGGCCTGCATAATCCATTAAATGCGCGAGCGTATCGTTCCTCGGATTCACGGCCCAGACGATTTCGTCCAACGACTTGATTGCCTGGCGCGCCGTGGCGGAAATTTTTTCGACACGTTCGGCGGCTTTATCCGGCTCGCCCCGGTCCTGGTGGGCCAGTTCGCCGAGGAACGCAATCTGAGTCAGGTTCGCTCCGAGATCGTCGTGGATGTCTTTGGCGATGCGGGTCCGCTCCCGTTGCAGGGCGGCCTGCTGTTCCAGGACGATGAGCTGGCGTCGCAATCGGCGGAAGGACACATAGCGCACGATGGCAATAACGCAGAGGGTAAACGCCAGCAGAGCGGCTGAACGAAACCACCATGTTTGCCAGTAAAATGGCGTGACGACGAAACTCACGGAGGCGATTTGCGGGCTCCAGACGCCGTCGCTATTGCACGCGCGCACATCAAAGCGGTATCGCCCCGGCTGAAGGCGCGGGAAATTGACATGGCGTTGCGTGCCGGCTTCCTGCCAATCCTCCTCGAAATTTTCCAGGCGATATTCGAATTGAACATCTTCCGGCGAGGTGAAGCTTAAGGCGGTGAATTCGAAATCCAATGTGTGATGATTTGGCGAGAACCTAAGGCCGACCCGCTTATCGTGGCCGGAATTTGGCGGCAAGGCCTGAGCCGGATTAATATCCAGGCGGCGGTCATAGAGCGCCACAGTCCGGTCATCGACGGTGACGCGCTCAACGATGACCGGCGGCGGCGGGGTGCCGTGAGGGACATTTTCGGTGTGAACCACCGCCAGCCCCGTTCTCATTGGAAAATAGATCTGACCCGCCGATGACCGAAAGGCCGTCGAACCATTTTCGTAATTAGGCTCAAGATTTGCGGCTTCGGCCGGGCCATAGGGAATGGAACGGACGCGAGCGGTACGGCCCTCCGCAAAGTCGTCCAGTTGCGCCAATGAAACTCGAAAAACTCCACGGTTGACCGCGCACCAAAGCCAATCGTTATCGTCGGCCACCATTTGTGAGACGTAATCATCGTCGAGACCCTGGTCGCTCGTGAGTCGAAAGAAATTTGTGCCTTTGAGGCGGCCAATGCCCCACCCGGCATAACCAATCCACAGGCTGCCGTCCGGCGTGGCGGACAAACAGCGGATGGAGAGGAGGCGTTTTGATGGCGGCGTCTCATCCAAAACTGAATTTCCTTCTATACGTAAAAGCACGCCGTCGGCGCTGGCCACCCAAACACGGCCTTTGGCGTCCTGAACCAACGCGCGAAGGGATCGGTGCGACACGGGAATTCCAAGCTGTTTCAAACGACCGTCCCGCAGGCGATTAATCCGGCTGGGGCCGTCCGTGGAAATGAATACGTCGCCATTGGAGCTTTGCAGAATCGCGCGGACATCGTCACTGGTTAATCCGTCCCGATGGTCCCAATGGCGGCGTTGATCACCATTCCAATAGTAAAAGCCTTCATTCAATGTTCCGATCCAAATACCACCGCCTTGCGCCGGAGCGACGCACGAAGCAAAACCGGCAACGGAATTACTTCCTCTTTCCAAGGTTTCCCATCTGCCGTTTGTTTGACGCGCGATCAGGCCATTTTGGGTTGTCACCCAGATTGCGCCACTGGAGTCCTGGCAAGCGGTGCGGATTGATTCATTGGGCAAACCGCTTTCCAATCCCAGCAATTCAATGATGCGCGGGCGCAGCCGTTCCAATCCGCCGCCGTCCGTGCCGGCCCAAATATTGCCTTCCCGGTCTTCCGCGAAACAATCAACGTCGAAATAAGAAGATGACACCGACTCGACATTCGTGCCTGAAACGCGGAAGAGACCGTTGGCAGCAGTCCCGATCCAGAGCACGCCAGTATGGTCCTCCAATAACGCCTGAGGACTGCCATGACCTGCCGCAGGCGACAATTGGGTGTACACCTTGACCCCGCCATTCAGGCCTGCTTCAAAGATTTGCCGCGCAGTACATATCCAAATGCCACCCTCTGATCGCTGGCCCATGCACTCGATCGCGTCCGCGAGAGTGAACAGTGTACGAAAGGCGCCGTCACGGAACATCCCGACCTGGTTTCCTTTGGCAAACCAGAGCCGTCCATCCGTGTCAGCAGCGATGGAAGAGGCGCCTTCGGCAGGCCAGCCGGAGCCGGGGCCAAATACGGTCACCCGGCCATCGGCAATTTCCGTTATGCCTCCGTCTGTGTAAGTAATCCAAACGGCGCCCCGGCCGTCTTCGGCGATGACGCTGGCCCGCGAATCCGGGACATTGGTAAAAACCTCGGGCTCGACGGTTGAATTGGTGGGAATGCAGATAATTGGGCCGCGGTCCATTCCGAGCCATAAAGAGCCGCGCCGATCGCACATCATCGCCCGGACGACGCGATTCGGGACGCCTTCGAGCGTCTCGAGGCGGAATTGCTGGAATTGCAGGCCGTCAAACCGCATGAGGCCGCCGGCGGTCGCAACCCAAAGATAACCGTCCGGCGTTTGCGCCACGCCCACAACACTGTCGTCTGGCAGGCCATCCGCCGACTGCCA
>DASYZW010000849.1:0-1986 GCA_035945915.1 Verrucomicrobiia bacterium
GGTGGTTGCGGCTTGAAGCTGCTGGGTCGTCTGTGCGATCTGGTCCTTGATGGCCGCGCGTCGCTGGGCGGCGTTGTCGGCCACGGTAACGTAGTTGCTGGCCGAATTGATGACGGCTGCAAACGGTTTGAATTGGTCGGCGGGCCGTTGAATGGTCTGGCCGCCGGGCGTCTGGAAGCTGGCCCCAACGGTGACATAAATGCCGCCATCGTTGTAGGTCAATGCGAGGTTGCCATCGGCATTAGCAACCAGGTTTTCGAGGTTCAAACCCGGCTCAAGGTTCTGCAAGTCCAGGTCAAGGCCGGGCACCATTGAAAGCGCCACCTGCGAAGGGTTGCCGAACAGGTTCTCGTAATTCTTGAACTCGCTCAACTGTTGGCCCATGGTTTGAATCTGGGTGACCTCGTTGTCGATCATCTCGGCGTACTCGGCGAGATTCTCGGCTTCAGACAGGATTTGTTCGATGTTCACAGTCGGATCATAGACGACCCACTGTGCACGAGCGGAAAATGCCAGCGACAGGGCGATTGCGGTCAGTACGATTAGTTTTTTCATGTTTGTTCCTTTCTTTTGGTTGTGGGTTTCGTAGGGAAATAATTGGGTGCAGGCAGCGCCTGCCTGGTGGCCGTGACGCAGTCACTCCTCGATACGGAGCCATTCAGTTGTCGGTTGGAAAATCACGCCGTCAATGACTTGCTCCGGCAGATGCACTTCGTAGAGCCGGACGCGGCCATCATCGCCGGCCTTGCTCTGCTGCATGGCGACATAGAGCCAATACTGTTGCTTGACGGCATCGCTTCGGCCTTTGTCATAGCCTGTTTGATAGGACTGGGCGTCCAGTTTGCCGTTGGCGTAATGAAGGCTTTCACCCAGGAGAGCGCCGCCCGCTGCGCCACCGACAATGGCGACAGGGTTGTTTTTGGTTAGCTCGCCACCCAAGGCCGCGCCACCCGCGCCCAAGCCGGCATCAGTAGCGGTTCGGGTGACGGCGGCGCAGCCCGTGAACAAACAGGTGGCGCAGGCAATGGGAATAGACAATAACAAGCTTTTCATAAACTTTTTAGGCAGGTTGGCTGGCGTGGGCGACGATGCCCTCGACGATGTTCGGGCTTTTGCGCAGTTCTCGGGCGCGTTTGTCGAAATGTTCGCCGCTGGACGAACTGCAATAGAGCATTTCAGGTGAAGCCACGTTGTGGACCGTGCCGCACAGGTTCCGACCCGAATCGGTGTGAAAATAGGTGAACGGCGAATATTTCTGTCCCGATTGATGGTCGGGCAACGGGTAGTTCATGATGGCGTGCTTGGTGACTTCAGGCAGGGCGATGTCCCGGGCCATGTCTTCCAGATCCGCACGGTCATTCTGGCGCATGATGAAGAACTGGCGGCTGTTGCCGAACACAGCGGAGCGGATTCGGGATTGTTTGAACCGGGCATATTGCTGGACGATGGAGATGTTCCAGCAATTGAACTTGCGAAGCTGGGCGTAGGATTCCTGGACGATTTCCTGTCCGCCGGGGATGTCCAGAAAGCGGGCGACTTCCTCATACACGTTGCGTTTGCGCAAGGCGCGCGGCAGGGTGATGATATGCTTGCGCGCGTGGTTGGTGATGAGGAAGCCGGCCGCTGCCTTTAGCTCCTTGGCCGATTCGGGGATGTACCCCAATTCAAAATGGGCAATTTTTCCGGTCAGCGACAAATTGCTGGTGCCGTCAAACAAACAGCCGTAGTTGCCATCCCGACACCACGGCAGAATCAAGGTCGCGATCTCAATGATCTGGTCGCGTTCCGAACCCACCGGATCGAGCATCATCAACTCCTGCAACATCCGGTGTGTTGGAAATTCATCTGGCGTGAAGTAGGCGAAAGCCAGATTGCGGACTTCCCTGCTGGTCTTGGGTTCTTTTAGGAATCGCAGAACGTCTGCTTCGGCGAATTGGGACAAGTATTCCCGTCCCCATTCATTGAAACGCGGTCCTGCTTTGGACG
>DASYZW010000850.1:0-2430 GCA_035945915.1 Verrucomicrobiia bacterium
GACCCGCGCGTCCATCGCATCATGGATTTAAAATGCCCCTCCAGCGGTGAATCCGAACGCAACCGAATGGAAAACCTGAAGCACCTTAAAGCGACCGACGAGATTAAATTTGTCATCGGCACTCGTCAGGATTACGACTGGGCTAAGGACCAAATTACGGGCCATCAGTTGCACAACGTTTGTCCGCTATTGTTTTCGTGGGTGCATCCTCTGGCGCCAGACCAGCAAAATCCATCACTCAAGAAGGTTCCGGCGGCCCAAACGCCAATTTCGCGGCGCGAACTGGTCGAACAAATCATCGCCGACGCCCTCCCCGTCCGGTTTCAGGCCCAATTGCACAAAATCATCTGGCCGCCTGAACAAAGAGGGGTCTAGAGGTTGGGGTAACCGTGCGGACGAGATCAGTCATTCCGCGCCGCCAAAAATCGCTCGGCATCAATCGCCGCCGCGCAACCCATTCCCGCGGCTGTGATGGCCTGGCGGTAGACCGGGTCCGAACAATCGCCGGCCACGAATACTCCGGGCACACTCGTCATCGAGCCGGTTTTGCGAATTATAAAACCGTTGGAATCCATCTCGATTTGGCCCTTGAAAATATCCGTATTCGGTCCGTGTCCGATGGCAACAAAAACACCGGCGCAGTTTAAAACACTTTCCGCGCCTGACTTGACATTTTTCAGGCGCACACCGGTGACCGCGCCGGTGTCCACGCCCAATACCTCCGTCACCACCGAATCCCAAACCGGCTTGATCGTCTGATGCGCATGAACACGGTCGGCCATGATTTTAGACGCGCGGAGCGCGTCGCGCCGGTGGACCAAAAAAATCTGGGAACCAAATCGCGTCAGGTACAAGGCTTCTTCGCATGCCGAATCTCCGCCGCCCACCACGACCAGCGGTTTATTGCGAAAAATGGGCAGGGCGCCATCGCACGTCGCGCAATAGGTCACGCCTTTGGTCTCCAATTTACCTTCACCCGGCACATCCAGATGTTTATGGCTCGCGCCTGTCGCAATGATGATGGTTTCAGTTTGCACGGTTTCGCCGTCGACGATCAGTTCAAAGGGCGACTTTGAAAAATCCGCCTTTTCCACAGTTCCAAAACTCGTTTTTGCCCCAAACCGCTCGGCCTGTTTTTGCATCCGCGTCATCAATTCGTAGCCATCCACCCCCTCGGGAAATCCCGGGAAATTTTCCACGATGCTGGTCGTCGTCAAGAGCCCGCCGGGCTGGCCGCCCATAAGCACTAGCGGTTCCAAATTCGCGCGCGCCGTATAGAGCGCCGCCGTCCAACCCGCGCAACCCGAACCAATGATGACAACTTTACGCATAAATAAGGACGCAAAGAATGAAGCCTTTCCCCGTCAGTTTCAAGGAGGATGAGCGCGGCAGCCATCCATGTGTCGTGCTGATTTCCCACACCCTGTTTTGATTTTTTGCCGTTGGCTGTGTATCCTGGTTCAAATCGAAAACTGCTTATGAAAATTCAAGCCCTTACTATCGGCATGTCGGTGCGACACCCGCAATACGGAATCGGTGTCGTAAAAACCATTTCCGAGCAGACGGCCGAAGTGCGTTTTAGCGACACGCTCCGGACCGTGGACCCCGAATTGAGCGGGTTAATGCCGGCCGATCCGGGCATGACGGTTACCGGTTTGGAACAACCGCTCGGCCAATTCGTCGAGTCGATCATCGATCGCGTCATCGAGACGCTTGGATTGGAACAACCGGATACAAGCACCGTCGAACTGGGCGTCCGGTGGCAGAAAGGCAAAATCGTCCTTCATCCCTCCGACCCCACCCTCCAGACAAAAGAACTGCCGCTCGAAATTTTCTTCCACAAGATTGTGGGCGTCCGCAACCAATTGCGCGTCCTGGAACAAAAGATCAACGCCCATGCCGCCCTGACCGATGCCGACAAAGTGGAGATGCAGCAGTATATCAGCCGGTGTTACGGCTCCCTCACAACCTTCAACCTCTTGTTCAAGACAAAGGAAGGCCAGTTTTCTTCGAAAGGAGAATAGGTTTTAATCCTTGTTTCTCTCCGACGGTGTGCGTCTTCTTTTTCGGCTCGCCCAACCGGACGTTTTTGCTAGACTTGCAATCCGTTTCAAATGATGACGTCCGCTCAAATCCGGCAATCGTTCCTTGATTTCTTTAAATCGAAAGGGCATACCCTCGTTCCATCCAGCCCGCTCATGCCCGATTCGCCCAACCTCCTGTTCACCAACGCCGGCATGAACCAGTTCGTGCCCATCTTTTTGGGCCAGAAAAAGGCGGACGTCTCCAAATGGGCCGGCGTAATTCCCGGCAGCGATACCCGGGCCGCAGACACCCAAAAGTGCATCCGCGCCGGCGGTAAACATAACGACCTCGACGACGTCGGTCTCGACACCTATCACCACACTTTTTTTGAGATGCTCGGCAATT
>DASYZW010000851.1:0-15297 GCA_035945915.1 Verrucomicrobiia bacterium
CGGGGGCGGAGTCCCCCATCCGACCTGACCGCCGGTGTCGTGGCGCTGGCGCACTGGCGTAATACGTACGATTAAATCACCATCGCACCAAACGCGACGCCCGCCCGTGGCTAACGACAATTGAAATCTCTTGAGGTTTTACGCACCGTCTTCAAAATCGGAGTAATGAAATCGGCTGCTCTGCAAAAACCCGTTTCCTTTCGCGAATTTCGGGCGCCTGCCGTGGATGCCGTCATGGCCGAAGAACGGGCGGTTTCCTTCACCAAACGCAGCATCAAGGCTTCGGCGAAACTCGCCGGGTTAAAAATGGCCGTGTCGATGATGGATCTGACGACGCTCGAAGGCAAAGACACGCCCGGCAAAGTCGCCTATCTGTGCCGCAAAGCGCTTCAACCCGCCGAACCCAAATACGATGTGCCGGCCTGCGCCGCCGTGTGCGTGTACCCCAACATGGTTAAATACGCGCGAAAGTTTCTCGGGGCCGAATCAGTTGTGCGCGTCGCATCGGTGGCCACGGGATTTCCCAGCGGACAATTTCCGCTGCGCACGAAACTCGAGGAAGTCCGGCGCGCGATCGCCGACGGCGCGGATGAAATTGACATGGTGATTGATCGTGGCGCGTTTTTAGCCGGTGACCACGCGCGCGTCTTCGACGAAATTGCCGCTACGAAAGAAGCGTGCGGCCCGGCGCATCTGAAAGTGATTCTGGAGACGGGCGAACTCGTGACTTATGACATCGTGCGTCTGGCCAGTGAGATTGCGATGCAGGCCGGCGCGGATTTCATCAAAACGAGCACCGGCAAAGTTGCGCCCGCCGCGACGATGCCAGTCACCCTGGTCATGCTCGAAGCCATTCGCGATTATTTTTTTGCGACCGGTGTCCGCATCGGCATGAAGCCGGCCGGCGGCATTCGCACGTCGAAACAGGCGCTCGCCTACCTCGTCATGGTCAAGGAAACGCTGGGCGACGATTGGCTCACGCCGGACCTGTTCCGCTTCGGCGCCAGCACCCTCGTCAATGACGTCCTCATGCAAATCGCAAAATCCGTGGACGGCAATTATCAGGCCACGGATTATTTTTCGTTGCCATGAAACTGCTTCCTTTAATTGCGCATCGCCGTAGCGGGATTGTAATTAATCCGCGTCGTAATCGGCCCGCGTTATTTACTGTCCAGCCGACGACACCGCTTCGATCCCGCGCCAGGGTCATGAAGTGCGGCGGAGAGCAGCGCGCGACGCCGTTTTCAACCGGAACTGGATTTTCGAAACCAGCAACAGCGTTCCGAAGCCGTGTCACGACCACCACACGCCAGGGCCTTGCGGTGTTTGAACTGTTTTTTGCCCCGCGAGCGGAGTACGATCAAAAACAATCAGGAAAATGAAAATCACGCGCGCGAAACTTCCGGCCTCAACCGTTGTCCCTCTTCATTCCCGCCGCCTGAACTTCGATGGTGGCTGGGACTATGCCCCTGCGCCGGAAGATTCGAAAAATTACGTCATCGCACCACGGCATGAATTGTTTATCGGCGGAAAATTCGTTAAACCGCGCTCAGGAGCGTATTTCCCTTCTCTCAATCCCGCCACCGAGGAAAGACTGACTGAAATCGCTTCGGCGGATTCTGTAGACGTGGACAAAGCGGTCAAAGCGGCCCGGCGCGCGTATGTAAACATTTGGGGCAAAATGCCCGGACGCGAGCGCGGAAAATATCTTTATCGGATTGCGCGCATCATCCAGGAAAAAGCGCGGGAACTGGCCGTTTTGGAAACCATGGATGGCGGCAAACCCATCAAGGAAAGTCGTGACGTGGATTTGCCATTGGTGGCGGCGCATTTCTTTTATCACGCCGGTTGGGCGGACAAACTGAAATACGCCTTTCCCGGTAGAAATCCACAGCCGTTGGGGGTCGCAGGCCAGATTATCCCGTGGAATTTTCCATTGCTCATGGCGGCGTGGAAAATCGCGCCGGCTCTCGCCTGCGGAAACACGGTCGTTTTGAAACCGGCGGAAACCACGTCCATCACAGCGATGCGCTTGGCCCAAATTTTTCAGGAAGCGGAGTTGCCGGACGGCGTTGTAAACATTGTCACCGGCGCCGGCGACACCGGCGCGGCGCTGGCAACGCATCCGGGTGTCGACAAAATCGCCTTCACCGGCAGCACCGAAGTAGGCAAACGCATAGCGCAGGTCGTCGCGGGAACGCGAAAAAAACTTACCCTCGAACTGGGCGGGAAGGCGGCCAACATTTTATTTGAAGATGCGCCGATTGACCAGGCGATCGAAGGGGTCATCTCCGGAATCTATTTTAACCAGGGACATGTCTGTTGCGCCGGTTCGCGCTTGTTTGTGCAGGAAGGAATTTACTCCACAGTCATCCGAAAATTGCGCGACCGCATTCGGACGCTGCGAGTGGGTAACCCGCTCGATAAAAACACGGACATCGGCGCGATTAATTCCAAACCGCAATTGGAAAAAATCAAAATGCTCGTGCAAAGCGGCGTGGATGAGGGGGCCGAATTGACGCAGGCGCAGTGCGCATTGCCGGCGAAAGGATATTGGTTTCCGCCCACGTTCCTGACGGGCGTGACAATGGCCAATCGGGTCGCCCAGGAGGAAATCTTTGGGCCCGTGCTCAGCATTATGACCTTTCGCACTCCGGAAGAGGCTCTCGAACGCGCCAATAATACACCGTACGGCTTGAGCGCCGGGGTCTGGACGGACAAAGGCAGCAAAATTTTCAAGATGGTCAATAAGCTCCGTGCCGGGGTGGTCTGGGCAAATACGTACAATAAGTTTGACCCAACCAGCCCATTTGGCGGATACAAAGAAAGTGGATTCGGTCGCGAGGGCGGTTTGCAGGGATTGGCAGCCTATTGCAGAACGGTTTGAGATTTGTCAATCTGGGGTGTCAGGAGTTGTCTATGCAACCATATTTACAACGAACAGTCGGCGTCATTTGTCTGGCCATCGGAATTATGTTGCTGATTCACGGCCATGACATGGCTCGTTCCCTCGGCTCACAGGTCCAACAGGTGTTCACCGGCGCGCCTTCGGATCGCTCGACGTATTTTTACATCGCCGGCGCCGCGCTCACGATTTTTGGGGCCTCGCAAATCATCTGGCCGGCCAGGCCAAAATAAACTTTATGAGCCCGCGTCTCGATGTCAAAAAGACCTACAAGCTGTTTATTGGCGGCAAATTTCCTCGGAGCGAAAGCGGCCGTTATCTGGCCGCAAAATCGGGCAAAGGCGAACATCTGGATAATTATTCGCACGCCTCCCGCAAAGATTTGCGCGATGCGGTTGCGGCCGCGCGTGCGGCGTTCGGGGGCTGGAGCAAGGCGACGGCCTACAATCGCGGCCAGATTCTCTATCGCGCCGCCGAATTGCTGCAAAATCGCGCCGTCGAGTTGACGCGAGAGATCTCGCGCTCAGCCGGAGCGCCTGCGGCGGCAGCCCGGCGTGAAGTGGCGCTGGCGATCGATCGGCTCGTCTATTATTCCGGATGGACCGACAAATATCAGCAGGTCTTCGGAACGGTGAACCCCGTTGCCTCGTCGCACTTTAACTTCACGACTCCGGAGCCGGCTGGAGTCGTCGCCGTGCTCGCGCCGGACGCGCCGCCGTTGCTGGCCCTGGTTTCGCTCATCGCACCTGTGATTTTGAGCGGAAATACGGCGATTGCGGTCGTGTCAGACAAGTTCCCGTTGCCCGCTTTGACCTTCGCCGAAATCCTGGCCACCAGCGATTTGCCGGGCGGTGTCGTGAATATTCTTGCCGGCAAACGAAGCGAGCTTGCGCCGCACTTGGCTTCGCACATGGATATCAATGTCATTGTGGATGGCGCGGGCGATCCGCCGTTGAGCGCGAAATTACAGGCAGGAATGGCAACGAATCTGAAGCGTTACGCCAACCATTCTTTGCCTCCCGGCGCATGGTCCGCGCCAGCCGCTGAAGACCCGTACCGGATTCTGGATGCGATTGAATTTAAGACCGCGTGGCATCCGATCGGAGTTTGATTTGGAATTACGATTTCGCAAATCGCTCACGCCACCTCTTGCGGTCCCTTCCCGCCATTGAGCAGAAACAAAACCGCCATTCGCACCGCCAGGCCGTTGGTCACTTGCTCCAAAATCAATGAGCGTTCGCAGTCGGCGATTTCGCTGTCGATCTCAACACCGCGATTGATCGGACCCGGATGCATGATGAGCGAGTCTGGTTTTGTTTTTGCCAGGCGCGCCTTGTTCAGCCCGAAGAGTTGGGTGTACTCGCCAATCCCCGGGAACATCGTTTTGCGCTGGCGCTCGTGCTGGATGCGGAGCAAATGGATAATGTCCGCGTCACGGAGCGCCTCGTCTACAGTGTGCGTCACGCGGCATCCCATTTTTTCAAACGTTTTGGGAACGAGGGTGGACGGCCCGCACAACGTGACCCGCGCGCCGAGTTTTGTCAGCGCCCAAATGTTGGAACGCGCCACGCGACTGTAAAGAATATCGCCAAGAATCGTCACATTGAGCCCCGCGATCTTTCCTTTGCGCTCGCGGATGGTGAACGCATCGAGAAGCGCCTGGGTGGGATGTTCGTGCGCGCCGTCGCCGGCATTAATCACTTTGGCGCCGAGCACACGCGCCAGGAAATGCGGCGCGCCGCTGGCGCTGTGGCGGATCACGATGAAATCGGCATTCAACGCCTGAAGATTCAATGCGGTGTCCTTGAGCGTTTCACCTTTTTTGAACGAAGACGCTTCGGCGGAAAAATTGATGATATCCGCGCTCAATCGCTGTTCGGCCAGTTCGAAACTGATCCGCGTTCGGGTGGACGGCTCGACAAACAAATTGACCACCGTTTTGCCGCGTAGCGCCGGAACCTTTTTGATGGCGCGTTCGCCCACCGCCTTAAACGCGCGGGCGGTGTCCATCACGGTTAGAATCTCATCTTCAGTGAGGGATTCGATATCGAGCAAATGTTTCTTGTTCCAGCTCATTTTCGTTCCAGGACCACTTCATCTTTTTCGCCGATACGGACATGGATATTCTCATCCGCTGCGGTAGGCACATTTTTGCCGACAAAATCGGCTTTGATCGGCAATTCACGATGGCCGCGGTCCACCAGGACGGCGAGTTGGATTTTTTTCGGACGGCCAAAATCATTGAGCGCGTCCATGGCGGCGCGCGTGGTTCGCCCGCTGAACAAGACGTCATCCACCAGCACGACCGTTTTGCCATTCACATCGAATGGCATGATGGTGGGATGAATCTGCGGGGCAATGCGGCGGTCCAGGTCGTCGCGATGCATTGAAACATCCAGGCTGCCGACGGGAACCGGGTGTTTCCAAATGCCTGAAAGCAAGTCTCCCAGGCGGCGGGCGAGGATGTCTCCGCCTGCGGGAATTCCGACCAGCACTACCTCCGAAGAATTTTCATTGCGTTCAGCAATCTCATGGGCGATGCGTGTGAGCGCCCGGCCAATCGCCCCGGCATCAAGGATGACTATGGATTCGTGCCTGGTGTTCATGCTTCCTTGGCAACCTCGCTGGGCTGCATTAAAGGAGGAAATTTAAAGGAATTGTATCAGTTATTGCTCGAATTGCGGCGGGCTTCGCGCCAGGCGGAACGGTGTTTGATAATCCAATCAGTCAGGGCGCGCTCAAATCCGATATCGTGGCCAGCCTTTTCCGATTCAATCCATTTGTGCTTTAGGATTTCCTCGCGCTCAGCCTGAAATTCACGGTAAAGCGAAGAGTTTTTCAACAAATCGCTCGCTATCGAAGAAACTTTTGAAGCGTTCGACATATCGGAGTAACTTAAGCCCCTTTAATGCGACTTTGCAACCAAAATAAATGATTTAAAATCAGGCATTTGCGCGGGGTGATCCGCGCACAGGCTGAAAAACTTGCGATCCTGACACGCAAAGGCCAATGGGCCACGCCTGTTTAAGGCTTTACATCAATAGTTTCGCGATTTAAACTTCTAAAAATTATGGAAGCTAAAACAAAGACGATTGATCAATTTAAGACCCATGACGGCGATACCGGGTCGGCGGACGTGCAAATTGCGCTCCTGACGCAACGAATTAACCATTTGACGGAACATTTGCAGGGCAATAAAAAGGATCACAGCTCACGGCGTGGCTTGTTAATGATGGTCGGCCAGCGCCGCAGGTTGTTGGACTATCTGCAAAGCAAGGATATTACCCGCTATCAGGCGGTCACTAAGAAATTGAAGCTGCGCCATTAAGGCAATCGGTTCATAAAGTTTGCGAGGCGCGGTTCTTGTTTTGTATTGACTGTGTCTTGCTCCAGGTTCGGGTGGAAACGCGATCAGCCCGGCTTTTTAAGACAAATTCGCGAATAACCAAAATTCCGCTCTGCCGGGAAATTTCAATCAGCTCCGAACATATTCGGGGTTCACTGAAGTTCCTCGGGCAGCGCGGACAGGAAACATATGCCAGAGAAAATAACCGCCCAGGTGGGCGACAAGCAGATCACTATTGAAACAGGGAAACTTGCCAAGCAGGCCGACGGAGCGGTGACCGTCCAACTTGGCGAAACAGTCGTCGTCGTCGCGGCCGTTGCCGCCACCAAAGCCAAGGAAGGCCAGGATTTCTTTCCCTTGACCGTTGACTACCGCGAAAAAGCCGCCGCCGCCGGAAAATTTCCCGGTGGTTACTTCAAACGCGAAGGCCGTCCGACGGAAAAGGAAATTTTGACGTCGCGCCTCACTGACCGCCCCATCCGCCCGCTCTTTCCCAAAGGCTGGTACAATGAAGTGCAAGTCCAAAGCATCGTGTTAAGCGCCGACGGGGATAATGATCCTGATATTTTGAGCATTATCGGTGCAAGCGCCGCGCTGATGGTCAGTGACATTCCATGGGCCGGCCCGCTTGGCGCGGTCCGCGTGGGGCGGATTAACGGAAAATTCGTCGCCAATCCCACCCACCAGGACATGGAGGAAAGCGATTTGGACCTGGTTTACGTCGGCAACGAAACCGACATCGTCATGTACGAAGGTTCGGCCAGGGAAATTACCGAAGCCGATTTTAACGCCGCCCTTAAGTTCGGCCAGGAATGTTGCACGCCTTTGATCGCCGCCCAAAAGGAATTGGCTTCAAAAGCAGGCAAAGCCAAGCGCCAAATCACCCTGAACATTGTTCCGGATGAAATTCTGCAGGAAGCCAAGAGGCTGGTAGGTGACCGATTTGTTCCCGCCCTTCTGACTCCTGGCAAACTCGCGCGCGAGTCCGCCGTGAAAGCCATTCAGGACGAAGTCGGGGCCAAACTCACCGAAAAATTCGGCGCGGAGAAGGTGACTGAGTTTGTGGTAAAAGACGCCTTTTATTACATTCAAAAAGAAGCCGTCCGCAGTTTGATCTTGAACAGCGGCAAGCGGTTGGACGGCCGGAGTTTCGATCAAATCCGTCCCATTTCCTCCGAAGTCAGCATATTGCCCCGCGCACACGGTTCAGCCTTATTTGCGCGCGGCGAAACGCAAGCTTTGACGCTGGCGACGCTCGGCACGGGCGAAGACGTGCAGGAGTTCGACGCTTTCACCGGTGGCGAAACGACCAAAAAATTCATTCTGCATTATAACTTCCCGAATTTTTCCGTGGGCGAAACCGGCCGTATTTCCGGCCCCGGCCGCCGCGAAATCGGGCACGGCGCACTTGCCGAACGCAGCATCGAACCCATGATTCCGCTCAAGGAATATCCTTACGCGATTCGCGTGACCAGCGAGGTCATGGAATCGAACGGCTCAACCTCCATGGCCACCGTTTGTGGCGGCACCTTGGCGCTCATGGACGCAGGCGTCCCAATGATTCGACCGGTTGCCGGCATCAGCGTCGGCATCTGCGCTGAATATGGCGGCGATAAAATTTCGCGCTATCAGTTGCTGACCGATATCATTGGCTGGGAAGACCATTATTGCGACATGGATTGCAAGATCGCCGGCACGGAAAAAGGCATCACCGGCTTTCAATTGGACTTGAAGTTGAAAGGATTGCCGCACGCCACGATGGCAGAAGCCATTGAAAAAGCCCGGGTTGCGCGCATGTCCATCCTGGGCGAAATGGCCAAAACGCTGTCCGAACCTCGCAAGGAATTGAGCAAGTACGCGCCGCGCATCGAGGTGATTAAGATCAATCCGGAAAAGATCGGCGCTCTCATCGGGCCCGGCGGAAAAAACATCAAACGCCTGGTCGAAGAGTCCGGCTGCGAAATCAACATCGAAGACGACGGCACGGTGAATATCTTCTCCGTGTCCGCCGACGGTATGAAGATTGCCCGCGAAGCCATCACCGGCATGACCGCCGAAGCCGAAGTGGGTAAGGTCTACCGCGGCAAGGTCGTCACGATCAAGGAATTCGGCGCGTTTGTCGAATTCCTGCCCGGCAAAGACGGTCTCGTGCATATCAGTGAATTAGCCAATTTCCGGGTCAAAAAGACAGAAGACATCGTCAAAGTCGGCGATGAAATCACCGTCAAATGTCTCGGCGTGGATGAAAAAGGCCGCGTGCGTCTCTCGCGCAAAGCCGCCATGGAAGACCGCGACAAGGAAATGGCGGAAAAAGCATAATTTTCAAGTGCTTCATCAAGCGCGAATGGCGAAAGCGTTCGCGCTTTTTCTTTTGGCGCTTTCAACCATCCAGCTTGTTATTTCTCTCCGATTCCCCAATACCGTGCGATGGCGCTCAGGTCCACGCCTGTTTCAAATGTCCTCAGCCCGTTTCGGTTTGGCGTCCCATCATCTCCGTACGCTTCATGGTAAGTGTCCCAACAACCGGCGGTTGGACCATCAATCAGCGCTTTATAAACGGCATCTTTTTCGGGATCATTCACCGCCACAAGGCCCCAGAGCAGATAGCCTAAATCATGACCGAGTGATCGTCGCCCCGCGATGCCCGTCACCGGCAGCAACGGGATTGATGGATTGAAAAATTGTTTCATCGCTTCTACGTCGCACTTTGCGCGGTCCGGATATTTCATCGGCGTTCCATAATAAACAGGAAAGAGCGTGAAATTGAGAAGCCGCCCGGATGGCCATGCGCCGTCGCTCTTCGTTCGGAACCAGTCATGAAAACCCTTTGGACAATTCGCCACATTTGTCCGCCAAAAATCCCGTTCCAACGATTCCTGCAAATGACTCAGTTCGTCATAGAGATTCAGCGTCTGATGGTTCAAGCGATTCAAATAATGCGCCGGGTCTTTTCCCCGGGCTTTCAAATATTCGATATAAAAATGCAGCGACGCTGAGCACAATGCGATGGAAGTCATGGACCAGTATTGTTCGAGTTTGCGATTATATCCTTCGGCCCTTAGGCCCGGCACATCCGAAGCGCCGCACAACTCGGTTTCGTCGCCGCTAAATTCCAGGCGATAATCATTGGTTTTCGCATATTTCAACTGCGCATCCATGGAATAGCTCAGCGACCTGTCCACGTTTTCGAGCGTCTTCAAGTCGCGCGTGCCATTGAAATAATCCCTGGCTGCGAGGATGTACAAGGCGGTCACTTCCACGACGGCATTGGCTTCCGGACAGAAACGGCCATTGTTTCCGTTGGGATGCGCATAAGTCCGGCTGCCGCCGGGTCCCGCGTCCGGGATAAGGCCGTGAGCCGCATATTGTTGATCCAGCCAATTGATGAACCGGCGTGATTCATCAAAATGGCCAAAAGCCGTCAGACCGCGCAGGCCGCAATAAGCGTCGCGCACGTAAGACATGTTCCAGCCGCGTTCATTCGCCACAATCCCGCCGTCCCGGCATTCATTCATTTTAAGCGTGGCCAGTCCTCCTTCTACGAGGTCCCGCGCCCTTCCGTCGGTGATATGGTCCAGCGAATAGTCTGGCTTGACCCCGTCAAACCATCTTTGCCACCGTTTGATCCAGCGAGCGAGGTCGCGAGAAGGTTCTTGTGGCTCATGTTTTTCCAACCAGCCTGCGCCTCCATAATTGGTATAATCCATATAATGATACAGCACACTGTCGGAGGAACCGCGGGGCGCGATCGTTTCCGGCGCGGTGGTAAATAGGTAATTGCCATTCGTTTCCGTTACCGTGTTCACCACCTTGTCGAAGACGATGGTAGCGTAACGGGCAGCCCAGTTCGGGCAAAAATGCCCCTCAACACAGTTGAGCGAGGTATCCAGCTTTAATTGGATCCAATGCGCCTGGTTGTTAATCAATCCCGATACTTCCTGGCTCCTCCCGGGGCCAGCGATCGGCTCAATATAGGCGCGCACGCTCACCGCGTGTTCATTGTAGTCCGACATGTTTTCGACCCGGACCATCCTCGCCACGCACGGCTCGTCCACTAACGCATAGTCGATCAGTGTAATCCTCAGGTCGTCATTTGTGGTTGTTCCATAGAAAATCCCCGTCTTGCGCGCGCGATGCACATCCATGACCAGGGTTTGCTCTGTGCCGTCCACGACGAGGCGGATTTCTTCACGTTTCAAATAGTTCGGGCACGTATAATCGGGTCCCACCAAAAAGTTCCACGTGCCGTCACCAGGCCCGCCGGCGCCGGCATAGCCGTTGCCCATAAAAAAATCCTCGCGCGCGTTCAAATACGGGACCTGGGGCGGCAAAGCGACTTTGCTCGGCAAGCCGGGAGCCTGCGCAAGGCCCAGGGCCGGCATGAACGTAACAGCAAGAACTAAAACGATCTGGCGCATATACATCGATGTTGTCTAAATTAAAAAGGCCAAATGAAAAAGGAAAAAGACGGGTTGCCGACGCGCCATGACTAAAAACCTCATTTGTGCTGCGTTGTGCTTTGCCGTCGTCGCATTTACCGGTCTCGCAGGGGAATTGCCGATCGTTCCGTGGCCGCAGCATGTGGAACAAATGGTCGGCTCATTCACGCTATCGCCTCAAACCCGCACTGACTCCGATTGGGCATCGCGACAAACGGCCGAATTTTTTGCCGGGCAATTGCGCCGATCCACCGGCTGTTCGTTAAAAGTTCATTGGCGAATCCCGTCCGCTTCATTGCCGGATTCCATCACGTTCACAACCAAAGATGCCAATCCCGCCCTGGGCGCGGAAGGTTACGAGCTGGTCGTGGCCACGAATAACATCGTCATTCGGGCGCCGACGCAGGCAGGCTTGTTTTATGGCGGACAAACGCTGATGCAATTGCTTTCTTTCCCGGGACCTTTTGCTCCGCAACAGAAGTTTACGGCGCCGTGCTTAAAAATCGTGGATTGGCCCCGGTTTCCCTGGCGCGGACTCATGCTGGATGTGAGCCGCCATTATTTCAACAAGACTGACGTCGAGACCGTCCTGGATGAAATGGCGCGATACAAATTGAATCGATTTCACTGGCATCTGGTGGACGACCAAGGCTGGCGGATTGAAATTAAAAAATATCCAAGGCTGACCGAAGTCGGCGCCTGGCGCCGGCACGTTCAAATCGAACCGGCCGAAACCACCGCGCCATCGCCGGATAAATTCGGCCCGGATGGGCGTTACGGCGGATTTTATACGCAGAACGATATCCGCGAAATCGTAGCGTATGCGGCGGCCCGGCATATTATGGTGGTGCCGGAAATTGAAATGCCGGGCCATTCCGAGGCGGCGCTGGCGGCATATCCGCAATTCAGTTGTTTCGGCGGCCCGTACAGCACCGACAGTGATCTTTCAATTCATGACGGCATTTATGATCCCTCCAAGGCGGGCACATTTGAGTTTCTCCAGAACGTGCTCGCCGAGGTGTTCCAACTTTTCCCCGGTCCATACATCCATATTGGCGGGGACGAAGTGCGGCCGGGTTATTGGAATCGGAGCGCCTCGTGCCGGGCGTTAATGAAGCGTGAAGGTTTGAAAAACGAAGATGAACTGCAAAGCTATTTTATTAAGCGCATGGAAACGTTTGTCAACTCCCGCGGAAAAATTCTGATTGGCTGGAGCGAAATTCTGAAAGGCGGCCTCGCGACGAATGCCGTGGTCATGGATTGGATTGGCGGCGGTAAGCAGGCTGCCGAGACCGGCCACGACGCCGTGATGACCCCGATCGATTACTGTTACCTGGACCATTATCACAAGCCCGGGGCCCCCGACGTTTATACGCCCATGCAGAAAGTATATTCGTTCCAGCCGGTTCCCCCGGATTTGCCCGCCCGGTTTCAATCCCATATTTTGGGGGCCGAAGGAGTTTTGTGGACGGAATACGTTGCCTCACTCCCGGAGGCCCGGCACATCATCTTTCCGCGCGAGTGCGCCCTGGCGGAATTGACGTGGTCGACTGACCTCGATTGGGAAAGCTTTCAACGACGGATTGCCGCCGCCGGCCAAAGGGATTTTTGATCCATTCTACTCTGATTATCATCCGTGCCGGTCAAGGGACCCGCGACGATGCGGCGCGATGGGATTAATTGCGAAAAAAAACCGGGCCAGTCAGTCAGAGGGTGACCGAAGGGCCCGGGGAATTGTTGATACGCACATTTGCAGATTTACGGAGACTTTCGGTTAATGCCTGTGCCAAGCACGAACCAAAATTCTTAAAATTCAAAGATCCTGCGCAAAGCCTAGTTGCGCTTGCATGCCACCAATAAATCATAATGCCTTATTGTTGTCAACGCATTTTTAAAAAGTATAAGTATTAATAATTAATCTCCAGTTTTCATATTAGGCCCCGGTTCCGGGAAATGTTATGGTCATGGAAGCAGCCGTGTGGTGACGTCATTGCTTCGACATCCGGATGCCAAAGAATGTTCAAGAACCAGTGGCCGAATCACGGATCAACCGCGGCAACGCTGTGACGAGCCATCCCCGCCTGAAGCAAACCATCGATTGCGATCGTGCAGGCAAAGGCAGTTTAAACATTAAATCGCTTTCATTTGACATTCCGGATACGGCACGGGAACAAATTGGAAACAAGTGGCGCGCGGCGACTCACGAATAAGCCAATTCAGGAGCCGTTTTCCCGCGCCGGATGTTTGGGAATTGGCACGGCTCAAGTCGCACGACAGGCGTTCGATCGGGTCAAATTCCTGTTCCAAAATGTGGAAATTTGTCGCAAATATGGACGGTGAATAACTTGGGAATAAGAGCTAACAGATTGTCCTAGAAATGTGAAAGGCTTTGCGATAAAACGGTGGGGCAATCGCACGAGAGTTTGAACGATCAGGAAGAGGGCGCACGGAAGAGGATGTTAGTTCCTGAACAGGTTTTTTAAGTGGCTTATTGATAACAGTTTAAGGTGTAAGCTTTGAAGATTCAAACCCGTTGCGCTTTGACAATTCACAGTTGTGGAACGAACCGCATTCAGACGGAATTAATTGATTGCGGAGGAACAATAAAAATATCAACTTTGAGGGTGGAGTGAATAAACGCCCCTAAAATAGAGCTTTTTGACAGAGATGCAACTTACGGCGGACAAACTTTTGGGCATTGCGCAGGAACATCTTCGTTCCAAGCTCAGGCAGGACACCTACAACATGTGGTTTGCGCCGCTGCAGGCGGCCGAAATGGACGGAAGCTCCGTCACCCTGGCTGTGGCCAACGAATTTTGCGAACTTTGGCTCAAGGAAAACTACATGGAGCTGTTGCAGGATGCCTTGGCGGTGGCCGCCGGGCGTCGGTTGCTGATCAAATTCAAGATCAACGGGCACTTGCCTGCGCCGACGGTTCAACCGTTGCAGCCCGCGCCGACGCGCGCCGTGAAACATGCCGAGGCCGCGGCGGAACGTTCTTCCAGTCACGGGGACCTTCATTTCAATCCAAAAAACACGTTTGACACGTTCGTGGTGGGTACAAACAACAATTTTGCGTGCGCCGCCGCCAAAGCCGTGGCGGAAGCGCCGGGAAAATCCTATAACCCGTTATTTCTGTACGGCGGCGTTGGCCTGGGCAAAACGCACCTGCTCCACGCGATTGGCCAGCATGTGGGTGACAATAAAAAGGGCGCCCGGGTGGCGTATCTCTCATCGGAAAAGTTTACGAACGAATACATTGATAGTCTCCAAAACAATAAACTCGTTAGTTTTAGAAAGAAATACCGGCAAACAGACGTCCTGTTAATTGATGACATCCAGTTTTTGGCGGGTAAAGAGCGCATCCAGGAGGAGTTTTTCCATACGTTCAATGCGTTGCATGAAGCGCACCGGCAGATTGTCTTAACCTGTGACCGTCCGGCTTCGGAGATTCAGGGACTCGAAAACCGTTTGGTATCTCGTTTTGAATGGGGTCTGGTTACAGACCTGCAGCCGCCGGACGTCGAGATGCGCCTGGCCATTCTCAAGAAAAAGGCGCAGTTAATGAATGTCACCTTGCCGGACGACGTATTTAATTTCCTGGCCAATCGAATCCGGACCAATATCCGGCGTTTGGAAGGCGCTTTGATCCGCACAGCCGCCTATGCTTCGTTGCATAGCAAGAAAATGTCGGTTGAAATGGTTGAAAGCCTCCTCCGTGAAACGCTTCACGAGGAAGGCCGCTTCACCGTTAGCATTGAAGCCATCCAGAAAAAGGTGGCCGAGCACTTCGACATCCGGCTTGCGGATATGACCAGCAAACGCCGTCCTGAGAACATCGCGTTCCCGCGGCAGATCGCCATGTACTTTTCCCGCCAGTTAACGGAGAGTTCGCTCAACGCGATCGGCGAAGCCTTCGGCGGACGCGATCACGGCACTGTTTTGCATGCCTGCCGGCTTGTCAAAAACCGGATGGAAGTGGATGCAAACGTGCGCCAGGTCGTGCATTACCTCGAAAAGCAACTCATGCGGTAGGAATGTCCCGGCCTGAGAGCATTTTTGGCCCGCTCGCAATTGCGCGGCTCCCGGGTGCGCTTTCAGTTTATCTTCCTGACCGGCAATTTTTTAATTTTTCCTGATGGCTGTCCGCCAGGACTTCCTTTTTAATACGCGCGTGCCAGTCATCGAAGTTAGCGGCCTGACCAAGGCCTTTCGCACGTATAAAAAGCAGCCGGGCTTTGGGGGCGCGGTCAAAGGGTTATTTCATCGTCAATATGAACAGACCGTGGCCGTCAATGAGGTGAGTTTTAAAATTGAGCCCGGGGAACTGGTTGGCTTTCTCGGGCCAAATGGCGCGGGCAAAACGACAACGCTCAAAATGCTGGCCGGCCTGCTGTATCCGAGCAGCGGGCAGGCAAAAGTGCTTGGCTATACCCCGTGGGAACGCGCCGACGGCTACCGGCGCCAATTCGCGCTGGTCCTGGGCCAAAAAAACCAGCTCTGGTGGGACCTGCCGGCGCGCGAGTCGCTGCAATTAAACGCGGAAATATACGGCATTCCCAAAGACCGTTTTGAGCGGACCGTGCGCGAACTGACCGAGTTGCTTG
>DASYZW010000852.1:0-2215 GCA_035945915.1 Verrucomicrobiia bacterium
GACCGATTTGCAAACTCCGCGGCATTGCTGCCGGTACTGCCGCACCCGGTAAATTTATGGAAAGCCCAAAACATTTACGATCAGTTGCGCGCCACCGTTCTTCCACACCTGGAAGAGCGGCTCAACGGCAAGGCGGACGCCTGGAAGGAAAAATTCCTGACGCTGGGCGAACAACTCGGATTTCACATAAACCGCAACGAACCAGCCCAACTGCAGAAAGCAGCCTGATCGAGCCGCCGCCGTCCGGGTCGGCTGAAAAATCGGAATACCTGGGAATGGCAGCACGGAAATTGTGTCCTCGCGCAACTTACCGGATTCAATTCAATGAGCATTTTCGACTGGCTGACGCCCTGGCGCTGGTCCCCTATTTTGAGGAATTGGGAGTCTCACACATCTATGCATCGCCGTTGTTCAAAGCAGCCGCTCACAGCGTCCATGGCTATGATGTTTGCGATTTCAGACAATTGAATCCCGAAATTGGGACCGAAGACGACCTGGTGAAACTGACCGCGGCGCTTCGTGAGCGAAAGATGGGGCTGGTTTTGGATATCGTCCCGAACCACATGGGAATCGCCACGCCGGAGAACCCGTGGTGGCAGGATGTTCTAAAGAATGGCCGGGCCAGCCGGTATGCAGGCTATTTTGACATTCAATGGGACTCGCCAGACCCGGAACTCATTGGGAAGATCTTATTGCCCGTCCTCGGCGACCAATACGAGCGCGTCCTGGAACGAGGCCAATTGAAAATTGAAATGGAAAAAGGCGAGCCGGTCCTCTTTTATTTTGACCATCGTTTCCCGCTTGCTCAAAACTCTGTTGCCACAGACGTTTCGCTTGACGAATTGAGCAGGAATCCGGGCGAACTGAACAAGGTAATCCAGAAGCAACATTACCGCCTCGCCTTTTGGGGTGAAGGAGACGCCAGGCTTAATTATCGCCGATTCTTTGCGATCAGCACGCTCGCCGGAGTGCGTGTGGAAGACGAGAAGGTCTTCAACGACGTCCATCAATTGCTCAGCCAATGGCTGAAAAAGAACCTGCTCGACGGCTTGCGGGTGGACCATCCGGATGGTCTGCGCGGGCCGAAAAAATATCTCGACCGGCTGCGCGCACTGGCGCCCCGGTCATGGATCGTCGTGGAAAAAATCCTGCAACCGGGCGAGGAATTGCCGGAGGACTGGCTGGTGCAGGGAACCGTGGGATATGAATTTCTCAACCAGGTCAATGGGCTTTTTATCCAGTCCAAAAATGAGATAGCGCTGGCGGATTTTTACTCCGAATTCACGGGTGAACCAATGGATTTGGGAAAAACGGTCCGCGAAAAGAAAATATTGGTTTTGAAAACGCTGTTCATCACGGAAATCAACCGCCTCGTCGAGCTGTTGACCCGGATCGCGAAACGACGCCCGGCACATAATGAAATTTCGCGCGAACAATTTCGAGAGGCGCTGATAGAATTCACCGCGTGTTTTCCCGTGTACCGCACCTACGCGCGCCCCGAGGACGGCTTTGTGAGCATCCCTGATTCAACGCACATTAAAAGGGCTTCGGCCCTGGCTGCCCAAACGCGCCGCGATTTGCCGCGAGAAATCTTCGAATTATTCTCCAACTCCCTGCTCTTAAATTTGCAAGGCGACGCCGAAAGTGAATTTGTGGCGCGCTTTCAACAATTAACCGGGCCGGCCATGGCCAAGGGTGTGGAAGATACGACGTTTTATTGCCTGAACCATTTCGCGTCGCTAAACGAGGTTGGCGGCGATCCCGGACGGTTTGGCGTGAGCGTGAAAGAATATCACGAGTTTTGCCGCCGGCAGCAGGAGCGCGGCGGTTGTCCCATGCTCAGCAGTTCCACTCATGACACCAAGCGCAGCGAAGACGTTCGCGCCCGCCTCAACGTACTCTCGGAAATTCCCAAGGAATGGTCAAACGCCGTGATGCGCTGGTCCCAAATGAACGAAAAGCACGATCGACCGTTGTTATTTCCGGATCGACCAACTATAACTTTCCCTTCCCGGTGGCAAGTGTTACCAACAACACCACCTTTGTTATCGACACCGGCCGGATCGGCACGGCTACTGAAACTTCCGGAACCTGCTCCGGCGGGCTGGCCTGCATTAACTACTATCCAACCGTCGGCGTGATGGCTTCGGCCAATTCCTCGATTCTGTCTGCCAACGCTCTCGATTGGGAGAACCTGTTCGTCCAAGGTTTCGGA
>DASYZW010000853.1:0-1612 GCA_035945915.1 Verrucomicrobiia bacterium
AATTCGCTTGGGTTGCCATGTTGATAGGCCTTCTTTGAGCTGATCGGGAAATGCGAGTGGATCACCGGCGAGTTTGAAGGCTTGCAGGGCCAGAATGGCCGAGGCGGTGTGATGGCCATGCGTGTTTCCCGGAGTAAGTGAAAAGCGGTTGATGATGACGTCCGGCCGGAATTCCCGGATGACGCGAACCATGTCGGACAATACGTCCTGCTCGTTCCAAATTTTCAGTGCCTGGCGGTAATCCTTGCAAAAGCCAAAATCCACTGCGCGAGAGAAATACTGTTGCGCTCCGTCAATGCGTCCGGCGGCCAGGAGTTCTTCGGTGCGAACGACGCCCAAATCTTCGCCAAAGACAGGGCCGAGCACGTTTTGCCCGCCGTCACCGCGCGTGAGCGAGAGGTAGGCGGTGCGGTAATGGCGTCCGCGGGACAGGTAAGCGATCAATTCATTGTTTTCGTCATCGGGATGGGCCGCGACGTAGAGGACGCTGCCCATTTCCCGAAAATTTTCGAGGTCCTGGAGAATGGCTTGGCCGGATGGTGAGTTGGTGGACTGGCCGATGGCAGAGAGGCAGGCGAACAGGCAAATTGCCACGGCCAGCGTGCCATGTAAAAATTGTAGCGCAGGTTTCCAAACCTGCCGTATCGCCGGTTTCCGAATCGGCAAGTCACACGACCACGAACGACTCGCAGGTTTGGAAACCTGCGACACAGCAGACTTCGAAGTCTGCGCTACGGTATTTCGGCTCATGGAGTCGGCCCTACTGCGCTATCATTTCTGGACAGTAAATGGGACCGAGTATTCTGTGGTTTCCCATGAAAGTTTCAACACGCCGCCGCCTGAATTTTTGGAGATGGCCATTGTGAACTGGTTCACGGGGGCGTCCAGGTCAGTTTTTGTCAGATCCACTCGCGCGACGTCGCGGTCTGTATTGACTGGAATTCCCCAGCCGCCGAGGGCGCTGCTAAAGGCTAATTGTGAGGAGCCATTTTCCTGTGGCACCATGTAAAGGGTATATGCGCCCGCGGGAATGGTTTTATCACCGAAAACGAGAGGTTTTTGGGTAAGGAGGAGCGTCGCTTCGTCCGCGCCCATGCGCCAGGGTTCGCCCCAGGGCACAAGGCCGCCCCAGATTTTGCGGACTTCAGTTGTGCCGGGCTTGACGGTGTAAGGCCGGCCGTAGGTGACGGTGATGCGGTCGCCGCTGACGCGAGCGTTGAATGTTTCGTGCGGGCTGACGCGCCGTTCCTGGGCGGATACGGGAAGGGCGATGGTCAGGGTGAGTGCGGCGATTGCAATGGTGGATATGAGTGTTTTCATACGAACTATGACAGTTACCGACGGTTTATGTTTGAATTTGTTTGGCGGAAATCAGGTTACTGCAAACTGGAAATCAATTGTTGATTCATCCAGACGAAGGAATTGTCGGGTCCTTCAGCCTTAATCGCGAGATCAGTGGATTGTTTGGCAGCGGCAATGGCGCCAGCTTTATCGCCTTGCTTTGCCAGGATTTGCGCTTTCAGGTGCAGCATTTCGAAAGCAATCATTGGCTTGTCCGCCAGCCCTGCGTTGATCCAATTCAGCGCCTTGTTCAAGTCCAGGTCATGGTCAT
>DASYZW010000854.1:0-7873 GCA_035945915.1 Verrucomicrobiia bacterium
TATGCCCTCCAGCACAGAGGCCAGGAAAGCGCCGGCATCGTCACCAGCGACGGCCGGAACTTCCGCGCCCATCGTGGAATGGGCCTGGTTCCACAGGTCTTTAATGGCGAAATCCTGCACGAACTGGTCGGAACAATTGCCGTCGGCCATACGCGCTATTCCACCACGGGCGCCTCGCAATTAAAAAACGCTCAACCCCTCACCGTGGATTGTGCTCGCGGCCAAATCGCCATCGCCCATAACGGAAACTTGACCAACGCGGCGCGGCTGCGCGATGAACTCGAACGCCGCGGCTCAATTTTCCAAACCACCGTCGATAGCGAGATCATTCTGCATTTGCTCGCGCAACCTGACTCAAACGGCAGCAAAAACCCGTTCGTCCACGCGCTTCGCCAACTGGAAGGCGCTTATTCCCTGGTCATGATGACCGAAAAGGAATTGATCGGCGCCCGCGACCCCTACGGCTTCCGCCCGCTCTGCATTGGAAAGCTCGGTGATGCCTACGTGCTTTCCAGCGAAACCTGCGCCCTGGACCTCATCCATGCCAAATTTGTTCGCGATGTCGAACCGGGCGAGTTGGTCATTATAAATGAACACGGCCTTCAAAGCATCCAGGCCTTCCCCGGGCACCAGCGCCGCTCGTTTTGTATCTTCGAGTACGTTTACTTCGCCCGCCCGGACAGCACCATTTCAAACCGGAATGTTTACAAAGTCCGCGTCGAAATGGGACGCCAATTGGCGCGCGAATTCCCCATCAAGGCGGACGTGATAATCCCGGTTCCTGATAGCGGCAATTGCGCCGCGCTCGGCTATTCGCTCGAAACCGGAATCCCGTACGAAATGGCCTTCGTCCGCAATCACTATGTCGGACGAAGCTTTTTGCAGCCCTCGCAGCTCATCCGCGACTTTAACGTGCGCGTCAAATTGAACCTCATTACCGAGTTGGTAAAAGGAAAACGCGTCGTTGTCGTGGACGATTCCATCGTGCGCGGCACCACCTGCAAAGCCCGCGTCAATAATCTCAAGGAAGCCGGGGCCCGGGAGGTCCATGTGCTCGTCAGCTGCCCGCCCCACATGAACCCGTGCGTCTATGGCATCGATTTCCCCGATCGCAGCAAATTGATGGCCGCCAACTATTCGCTCGAAGAAATCCGGAAATATTTAAATGCCGATTCCCTGAATTATTTGTCCCAGGACGGCATGGTGGCCGCCGCCGGCCTGCCGCGAAATTCATTCTGCATGGCTTGTTATGACGGCGATTATCCCGTCGCCTTTGATCCCGCCGTGGACAAACACATCATCGAGCGCCGCAACGGCCGCATGGCCAGCCTTACCGAAACCCTCGCCCAGGAACGCGCTCAAATTAAACTCCTTTAATCACAGTTTCTGCGGGATCATGCGGGTTCGGGGTGTGTGGCGCCCTAAAAATTTACTCCATAAATATTCCCCGATAATACGGTAAGGCGGCGTCCCCTTACGGATCCTGTCGAATGGTCCAGGGGATTGTTTCGATTTTTCAGCGGGTATTTACCGCCACCGGGCTTGTAAACACCGCGCGATGAATCGGCGTGGGATAGGGAACATTCGGTCCCTTGGCATCTTCCCACAAAATATGGTTCAAGGCGTCCTCGGGAGCGTGATCGTATTCCCGGAAATCCATTTTTGCGGATGCCTGGGCGCCCGGAGACCGCTTGGTATTTCGGGCGTAAAGGTCGAGTTTAGGCATGATCGGCTCATACGCAACGACCTGCGCTGTTGTGCCGAAACAATTAAACATCGGCGTTGCGCTCGCGTCATATTGCGTCAATGGCGGCAAGCCCAGGATCAGCTCGATGGTGCGCACCATGCTCGCGGTCGTATACATCGTGCTGTCCACCGTTCCCTGCCGGCAGTAAGGGCTGATCACCAGGCCCGCTGTCCGATGCGCATCCACATGGTCGGGTCCATCCTGGGCGTCATCCTCGATGACGAAAATTGCCATGTCCTTCCAAAAACTGCTTTTTGAAGCCGCCTCAATCAGCCGGCCCAGTCCCAGGTCGTTGCTGGCCACACTTGCATCCGGCGTAAACGCCCCGGGAGCCGTTCCCTTCGTATGGTCTTCGCCCAGCGACATGATCATGAATTGCGGCAGGTCTCCGGTCTTTTCGGCTTTGTGAAGATCGTCAATCCACCATTGGACCTTGTCCATGTCGCGAGCGCCCGTCCACCGGCCGCGGTCGGACGACGGAACCATTCTGGAACCTTCACCGTACGTTTTGTAACTGACGCCGTGTCGGCGGCACAGGTCCCAAAGATAACCCGCCGAAGGCGTTTCCATTTCCTCATTGCCCGGCAAATGCCCGTGGCCGGAATATGAAATAATCCAGGAACGCTGGTTGAAATCAGTGGCGATGGCCGCGTCGCACCAGCTATGGCCGTCCACACTCACCTCGCTGTTGCAGTATAAGTTATCGAACAACACGTAGTCGCGAGCCAATTGATGATGATTCGGCGAAACTGCCTCGCCATAAATGGCCAGGTTCGGATCTCCATTGCCCAATGGCCGGCCCTGCGCGTCTTTCATGTCGCCAAATACCTCATCGTACGTGCGGTTTTCCTTGATGATGTAGAGGACATACTTGATGGGGCAGGGCTGGCCTACCTGGTCGGGAATCACGCTTTGGCTGTGGATGGGGGCCTTGCGCAGGTCGTCCGGCGTGTAAGGGGAATTGAGCCGGACTTGTTCGGTGTACGTTGCCATCTGCGCCGCGTCGGGCCGGCTGATAAACGAAATGGAACCTTGAAACAAACGCGCGATGTAATCAAAAGCCGGTGGCCGCACCAACTTTTCCGGCGAACGGGTAGTAGGGGGATAATTTGGACGCGACGCCAGCCCTTTGCCATTCCCCACGAATAAAGTTTGATTATCCGGGCTCACCAGGACCGCCGTCGGATACCAGCCCACCGGGATAAAGCCGTTGACAACCGAAACCGACTCGCCGTTGCGCCGCGCGTCATCGGACAGCGCGTCCGATATATCAACTACCATCACATCATTGTTATCAGCATTGGCGACAAATAATGTTTTCCCGTCCGGCGAAACGGCCACCGCGTCAGGCGTGCTCCCTTCCGGCGACTCATCATAGAGAGAGGTGCAAATAATCTCGCGAGTATCTTCGGGCAAACGCCGCGAGGGGCTCGCGCCGTCGGCTTCGCGTTCCAGGGCCTCTGTCTGAATCACATGGACCGTATTGTCTCCGCTGCACGCCACAAACAGGCGGCCATCCGGCGCCAGCGCCATATCGTTCGGCCGTATCCCGACCGGAATGTCCCGCACCCGGCGGTTGGTTTTCGTGTCCACGACACTCACGCTGCGGCCGCCCCAGTTGCTCACGTAGAGGTGGCGATGATCGGCGCCCAGGACACACGAGTGCGGATGTTCCCCGACCGGCACGGTCGTTTCGAGCGCCAGTGTGCCTTCGTTGAGGACCCAAATTTCGTCGCCGCCTTCATTGCAGACGTACAGCTTGCCGGTCTTGGGGCTTACTGTCATCCCCGCCAGGAAAATGTCCGGCTCGTCCGAAGTCCGCCTGGGTGGACTTAAAGTCTCCACCGGCGTGGCCGTTTCATTCTGGTAGTTGAAAACGTAGATTTTTCCGGAATCACCGCCCGAAACAAAGATGCGGCGCCCGTCCCGGCTGAAAGCCAATCCATTCCAGACTTCCGGCAAGGGGATAAATTGTTTGACCCTCTTCGTTTGAACATCCAATAAACTCAAACCGGTGTCGTTAAAGCCGGCGCTCACGGCCAGCAACACTTTCTTGTCCGGCGCGATGACCATCTTCAAAGGCATATCACTGATGTTTACCGCGTCGCCGGCCGGCGTGACTCCCCACCCGTTAAATAGCAGGTTCTTGTTCGGCGTTAAGTTCGGCGTTTGCCGGAGGCCGGGGTCCTTGACGTCGGCATCCGCCGGACGAATGGGATTTTCAGGCCGGGCCTGCCACGTTGAAAGGCCCATCAACACAATAGCCATTGCAGTTTGCGCGCGCATAAGAGATTTTCCTCGACACATAAAAACAGGATAGACTGCCCTGAAGCAAAAAGGTTACGGCTGACATTGTCAATATCTTGTGACATTCGGCGCGGGGAAGCACTTGACGCCCTCATCTTCGAGGCCTAACTTTCCATCCATCGGGGAGCCAAACCCTGCCTTTCTTTTATGGGAATGTGCGGGGCGCTGAGAGTTCAGAGCGAAAGCGCTGATGACCCGTTAACTTGAACCGGATAATGCCGGCGCAAGGAACACCTCTCCCGGGCTCGTCGTGCCTAAAATATGATTGCATCCAAAGACTCGTTTGAGCCGCACAGCAGCGACCAACTGCCTAACTCGAAAAAGGTTTATGCGGCCGGAACCATCCACACGGACGTGCGTGTCCCGATGCGGGAAATCACGCTCGCGCCCACCAAAACGTTCAATGGCCAAACTGAAATCAACGAGCCCGTGCGCGTCTACGATACCAGCGGCCCCTGGGGTGATCCCGATTTCACTGGCAGCGTGACAAAAGGTCTGCCGGCTTTGCGACGCGGCTGGATCGTAAACCGCGGCGACGTGGAAGAATATGAAGGACGCGCAGTCAAACCGCAGGACAACGGCTATCCCCGCGTTATCCGGCGCCCTGTGCCGGTGGATTCAGCGGCGTTGCCGATCGAGTTCAGCGGCGAAAAGCGCAAGCCTCTCCGTTCCAACAACGGAAAAGCCGTGACCCAACTCGCATATGCCCGCGCGGGCGTCATCACGCCGGAAATGGAATTTATCGCCATTCGCGAAAACATGCGCGCCGCGCAAATCGCGGACCTGTCTAAAGACATCGTTCGTAATGACCTCAACAAACAACACGCCGGCTCGGCGCAGAATTCAGCGGGAAACGGGTTTGCCCCGTCCGTCTTTTCCCGGTTTCCCCAGCGGATTCCACGTGAAATTACGCCCGAATTTGTTCGCTCCGAAGTTGCCGCCGGGCGCGCCATCATCCCGTCGAATATTAATCATCCTGAGCTGGAGCCGATGATTATCGGCCGCAATTTCCTGGTCAAAATCAATGCGAACATCGGCAATAGCGCCGTGGCGTCCAGCATCGAGGAGGAAGTGGAAAAAATGCGGTGGGCCGCCAAATGGGGCGCCGATACGGTGATGGATCTGTCCACGGGCAAAAACATTCACGCGACCCGCGAATGGATCTTGCGCAATTCACCTGTGCCCATCGGCACCGTGCCCATCTACCAGGCCCTCGAAAAAGTCGGCGGCAAAGCCGAGGAACTTGCCTGGGACATCTTTCGCGATACGCTTATCGAACAGGCGGAGCAGGGCGTGGACTATTTCACGATTCATGCCGGCGTTCTCCTGCGATATGTCCCGCTCACCGCCCGGCGGATGACCGGCATCGTTTCGCGGGGCGGAAGCATCATGGCCAAGTGGTGCCTCGCGCATCACAAAGAGAATTTCCTTTATACTCACTGGGACGACATCTGCGATATCATGGCCGCCTACGACGTCTCCTTTTCCATCGGCGACGGTCTCCGTCCCGGTTCCATCGCCGACGCGAATGATGAAGCCCAATTTGGCGAACTTAAAACGCAGGGCGAACTGACGGAACGGGCCTGGGCGCGCGGCGTGCAGGTCATGAACGAAGGACCCGGTCACGTTCCCATGCATCTCATCGAAGAAAACATGGCCAAACAGCTTGAGTGGTGCCATGAAGCCCCGTTTTATACGCTCGGGCCGCTCACCACCGATATTGCGCCGGGTTATGACCATCTGACCAGCGCCATCGGCGCGGCCATGATTGGCTGGTACGGCTGTGCGATGCTCTGCTACGTCACGCCCAAGGAACATCTCGGTTTGCCGAACAAAAAGGATGTCAAAGACGGTGTCATCGCCTACAAGATCGCCGCCCACGCCGCCGACCTGGCCAAGGGCCATCCCGGCGCGCAATACCGTGACAATGCGTTGTCCAAGGCCCGATTTGAATTTCGTTGGGAGGATCAGTTTAATTTGTCGCTCGATCCCGAAACCGCCCGCGAATTTCACGATCAAACCTTGCCGCAGGAAGGCGCCAAATCCGCCCACTTCTGTTCAATGTGCGGCCCGCATTTTTGCTCGATGAAAATTACCGAAGACGTCCGCAAATTCGCCGCCGAACAAGGCGTCACCGACGAAGAAGCCCTGAAAAAGGGCATGGAGGAAAAGGCCAAGGAGTTTGTCGAGAAAGGCGCTGAGGTCTACCCAAAGGCATGAGTTTAGCAGGGAAGAAAATGAGGCAAACGCGATAAGCGAAGGCTGTTAAATGAATTCCGCCTCGCAAGATTTTCCGCATCATCTTGGTATCCTCCGGGAGCGGATGTTGCACCCGACTGATTACGAGCAGGGCATCTATTACTTCCTTGAGGAGTTTGCCGGTGACGCTGAATTCGTCCGCGCGTCGGATCGCCAAGAGATGCCGCATCTGGTCGCCGTACTGGGCAAAGTCGTTTCAAAATCACTCGGCAAACCAGTCGAACTGAAAAGCGCCCTCGTTTCCTATCTGCGCGAACACCGTTTTATTCATGGAAACGCCCAGGCGGATGGACGTGTGGTGATTTTCTTCTACTTTGAGGATGCCGACACAGGCTTGGCGATGATCATTCCGGGCATTCGGGGACAGGGAGACATGGCGCGATTTCACGTGACGGGCGGGTTGGTTAATCCACAGAAAAACTAAGCGCCCGCACAGTCCATTGTCGCGCGAGGCCTGGCTGAGAACCGCCAAACTGGAGCCGATGGATGATTCATAAAAAATTTGTCCTGACCGCTGCGACCCGTTCGTCATATCCTTGAACGGCATTAAAAAATCAACCAAAGGAAAAGCGATGAGCAAGATTCGTGTTTTGGTCGGAACGAAAAAGGGCGCATTCATCCTGACGGCGGATGGCAAGCGCAAGAACTGGAAAGTCAGCGGCCCGCACTTTGCGGGATGGGAAATATATCATCTCAAAGGTTCAACGGCTGATCCAAATCGCATCTACGCCTCTCAAACCAGCGGTTGGTTTGGCCAGATTATTCAGCGTTCGGACGATGGCGGAGAAACCTGGAACACTCCCGGCAGCAGTCCCGAGGATTTAAAAGGTCCGGGTGGCTTTCCCAAAGGTGAAAGCAATAAATTCGTCTATGACGGCGATGCCGGCACGCACAAATGGTACGACGGTACGCAGCATCCCTGGGAATTCAAACGGATTTGGCATATCGAACCTTCGCTTAAGGACCCGGATACCGCGTACGCCGGCGCCGAGGACGCCGCCATTTTTAAAACCACAGACGGCGGCAAAACCTGGAAGGAACTGGCCGGTCTGCGCAAGGCCAAAGGCCAGCTTTGGCAACCCGGCGCGGGCGGCATGGCGGTTCATACCATTATTCTCGACCCAAAAAATCCAAAACGAATTTATGTCGCCATTTCAGCCGCCGGCGCCTTCCGCACCGATGACGGCGGCGCGACCTGGAAACCAATCAATCAGGGCCTCAAATCGCAGTTTGAGTTGCCCGATCCGGATGCGGAAGTGGGCCATTGCGTTCATCGCATCGCCCTGCATCCATCCCGCCCGGACGTCCTGTTCATGCAAAAACACTGGGACGTCATGCGCACCGACAACGCCGGCGGCAAATGGACCGAAGTGAGCGGTAATCTTCCAAGCGATTTTGGATTTCCGATTGATGTCCATGCTCATGAGCCCGAGACGATCTTTGTCGTGCCGATCAAGAGTGATTCGGAGCATTATCCTCCCGACGGCAAATTACGCGTATATCGCAGCAAAACCGGGGGCAATGAATGGGAACCCCTGACACGGGGCCTGCCGCAGAAGG
>DASYZW010000855.1:0-1873 GCA_035945915.1 Verrucomicrobiia bacterium
CGGACGGATCGAAAACGGTCTGGTGCAGCGATCATGATCTAATGTGCCGGATGAAGGGCATGCACGGCGTTTGCCTGCATCCCGGCAAAAGCTTTATCGAGCTGCGGGTCCGTGCCTATAACCGGACTCCCTATGTCCAAACGTTTTTATGGTGGGCGAACGTGGCCACACGGGTGCATGAGGCGTATCAAAGCTTTTTTCCGCCGGACGTTTATTACGTGGCGGACCATGCGCGCCGTTCCATGAGCGAGTATCCGTGCGCCAAAGGCTTTTATTACGGGGTCAATTACGGCGACCGGGGAAAGCGCGGCGTGCCCGGGAACGAAATTCCGTCGCAATTTGTCCCGCCGCATTGCGCCGGGGCAAAGAGCCAGCCGCCGGAAATGCCCGGCTACGCGCCAAACGATCTCTCGTTTTACGCGAATATTCCGGTGCCGACGTCCTATATGTGCCTGGGCAGCCGGCAGGATTTCTTTGGCGGCTACGATTACAAGGCGCGCGCCGGGATCATCCACATTGCCAATCACCATATTTCTCCCGGAAAGAAACAATGGACCTGGGGCAATCATGACTTCGGCTACGCCTGGGACCGGAATTTGACGGATGCCGATGAGACCGGCGAGTTCGGCCCGTATATCGAAATCATGGCGGGCGTTTATACGGATAACCAACCCGATTTCAGCTTTCTTCAGCCTGGCGAAACGAAGTCGTGGAGCCAGTATTGGTATCCGATTCAAAAAATCGGCCCCGCGCAACATGCAAATTTGGATGCCGCCATCAGCCTGCGATTGCAAAAAAGGAAATTGGCGGCGGCCGTTGCCGTGACCGACAGTCATCCGGGCGCGATCATCACCATCGCGGCCCGCGGCAAAACGCTGGCGCGTTGGACGCGTGACATTTCACCGGCATTGCCATTCACCGAAACGATCGCTGTGTCCAAAGGCATCGCGGAAACGGATTGCGCGCTGCGCGTCGTTACGGCGGATGGACGCGAATTGATTTCGTACCAGCCCACGGCGCTGGTGAAAGGCAAAGTGCCGCCGCCGGCCACCGAACCCCCCGCGCCCGAAGAAATCGCCAGCACCGATGAATTGTTCATCACCGGATTGCATCTCGATCAATATCGCCACGCGACCCGCATGCCGAACCTTTATTGGCAGGAAGCTTTGCGACGGGACCCGCTCGACTCGCGGTGCAACAACGCGATGGGTCTCTGGCATCTGCGGCGCGGCGAATTTGCGACGGCGGAAACCTGTTTTCGCAAGGCGATCGAACGCCTGACGCGAAGAAACGGCAACCCTTATGATGGCGAAGCCTTGTATAACCTGGGATTGTGTTTGCGGTTTTTGGACCGGCCTGACGAAGCGTACGATTCCTTTTACAAGGCCGCCTGGAACCAGGCCTGGGCATCCGCGGCCTATCATGCGCTCGCGGAGGTGGATTGCGGTCGAGGGCGTTGGAATGAAGCCCTGGACCATCTCAACCGTTGCCTGCAATTCAATACGAACAACCTGCGCGCGCGCAATTTGAAGACCCTCGTTTTGAGAAAACTCGAGCGCCCGGACGAAGCCGACGAACTCCTGCGCGAGACCGTCAAATTGGATCCGTTGGATTACTGGGCGCAACGCTTGCAAGGTAAGGAAGAACACGGTGATTTGCAGGCGCGATTGGACGTGGCGCACGATTACGCGCGCGCCGGCTTCCTGGACGAAGCCATTGCCATTCTGAAAAACGCCTCGGATGTCGCCGGGGATTTGCCGGATCAAAGCTGGGGCGCCCGGCCCCTGGTTGCGTACACCCTCGGGTGGCTTCTCGAAAAGACGGGCGATAAAAAAGCCGCGGCTCAATGTTTCAAGCGGGCGGCGGCCCTCCC
>DASYZW010000856.1:0-4193 GCA_035945915.1 Verrucomicrobiia bacterium
GGGGTTCCACGGCGGGGGGGGCGGTGGCGGGGGGTTCCACGGCGGGGGCGGCGGTCATGGACGGTAAACGCGATGGAAGCAAATGCTCAAATGCCACTTATCAAAACTAACCCGGCGCGGCTGTGGATATATTGGATTGGCAGGCCGTTCACCCGCCGAGGATGCGTGTGCTTTGGGATAGAAAGATGCCTTTGAGATTCATCTCCAGCGCCGCGGCGTTGGACGCCTTGGACAAGGCTTCCTCCTCGCTCACGAGCTTTTCCTTGACGAGTTTTAACAGGGCCTGATTAAAGTTTTGCATTCCGTCATCGGCGCCCGTTTCAATCGCGGCGGGCAGGGTTTCAAGACGGTTTTGTTCAATCAATTTTCGGATCGTGACGGTGTTGAGAAGAATTTCGAGCGCCGGCGTCACGCCGCCGTCGATTTTGCGGACCATGCGCTGGCAGATAATGGCGCGCAGGGTGCCGGCCAGTTGCTGGCGGACGTGTTCGCGTTCGTCCGGTTTGAAAAAATCCAGCACGCGTCCGATGCCCTGGGCGGCGTTGGTGACATGCAACGTGGAGAAAACCAAATGGCCGGTGTCGGCAGCGCTTAAGGCGGCGCTGAAACTGACGGCATCCCGCATTTCGCCAATGAGGATAATATCGGGATCCTGCCGGAGGACTCCGCGCAGTCCTTCCGCGAAGGAGGGCACGTCCACGCCCACTTCGCGCTGTTTGATATCGCATTGGTTGTCTTCAAACATGAATTCGATCGGGTCTTCGAGCGTGATGATATTCTTGGCCTGGTACTCGTTGATATGCTCGATCATCGCGGCCATGGTTGTGGACTTGCCGCTGCCGGTCGTGCCGGCGATGAGAATGATGCCGCGTTCCGAAAGAGCGATGTCCTTAAGAATGGGCGGAAGGCCGAGTTGCTCGAGTTTGGGCGCCTGATTTTTTACAAATCGCATGGCGATCGCCTCCTCGCCCCGCTGGTGATAGACGTTGGTTCGAAAGCGGCCAATGCCGTGCGCATGATAAGAGAAATCGACCTGCCCGCCTTTGTCATATCGCTCGCGGCTTTGCGGCGGAATAATTCGATGGATCACATCCTTAAGCCATTGCGAGGTCGTCCACGGACAGTCCAGCGCCATGAGCGCGCCGTGAATGCGCGCCTTGACCGGGGCTTCGGGCTTTAGATGCACGTCGGAACCGTCGGCCTTCACGACGGCCTGTAAAATCTCATGAAAAAATTTCAGCGGGTCATCCACTACCTTGGGTTGACCGGGTGCATGATCTTCTATTGCATGTTGCAAGTTTGACATTTGTCCGTCTCCAAATCGTTCACCATTGTTATATCCATTGCGATTGCATTATTTAGTCCAGATTGGCATGCGCCGTCTCCCTGCCACACCTTTAGCAGAATCTGTTCCACCGTGTTCCTAAATAAGTGACAGACAGAACATTAACCGCCGGTGAAGCCCTGATTAAAATCCGGCAAGAATCAGCCCGGGTCGGAAAACCAGGCGACAGCCGAACCGTTACCAGTACAATTTTAATCGCGCATTCATGCTTTTTTAATGATCGCGTCGTATGTTTGCATTAATGAAAGTGATGAAAATTCCAATCCGGATTTTCGACCTTTTCACAAGGATCATCGATGACGCGCCTGCCGGCGCGGTATTGAAAGAACTTGAACTCGAATGCGAAATGCTCGAAGGCGACCTTTGGCGTCAACAGAAGCCATTGACCCAGGAGAACTTTTCCATTTTGCGGTTTGGCCGATTTGTTCATGCCGCAAAGGCCGGCCGCGAAATCTGTTTTGTGGAGGCGCTTCCGCCGGGCCATTTGACCTTTTATAAACACACGGTCCTGCGGTTGATCCACGCGAATGAGCTGCCACTTTCGGCGGCCGACCAATTCGACCATACTTTTTCGATTGCCGCTTAAGCATGCCCGCCGGTCGTATGCGCCATTCGAGACTCAAAGCGATCGTGGGAATGAACGCGGGGGTTTTGCTGCTTTGGACCACGTGCGCGGCCGCGTCAAGCGGCGCATCCGCCGGTACTTTGTCCGCCAGCCAAATTTGCGGGATCGTTCGCGAAAATTATGCCTCGCTCTCCAGTTACAGCGATCAAGGCAGGAACATTTTGACGATGGACGGGGCGGACATTGACACGGAATTCACGACGACGCTGGCCAGGACGGGATATTATCGAATTGAGTGGGAACAATTCAAAGACCCGGCCGGCGCCGGCGATAATTCAGGCATTAACGGGGCATGGGAGTCGGGGTCGGGAGATTATATCCAGACCGAAAGAGGAATGCGACGCCAGGACAACCGGGATCTTGCTTTTTACAATTTGGCAAGCCGCGCCCGCGGGCTGGCGACTGTGCCGAGAATATTTTTTGGCATGCACGAAAGCGCGCAGCCTGGCGCGTTAATCGCACTGCAGCGGCTGGCAGACAGCAAAGTCGGAGCCACGGACTGTTATCAAATCACCGGGCAGACGAGGTCCGGGCAAACGAAGACTTTCTGGATAGGGAAACAGGACCTGTTGATTCATCAAATTCGCACCGAGGTCAGCCCCGACATTGTGCGGGGAGCGTTGGAGGGGATGCCGGCGCAAACTGTGGAGCAGATGGAGTTTCACGGCTTTTCCTCGCTCGAAACGTATACGAACATTGTCGTGAATAAAAAATTTTCGCCGTCGGATTTTGTTCCGTCATTTCCCTTATACGAGCAATAAGGTTATGAAGGACATGATCATTTTCTCAATTCGCCGTCCAAATGCAGTTGGCATAGGGGTTTTGCCGCGACATGGCCAGGACGGCTCCCTCCCATAGATCGGCTGTGTCGTTATGCGAATGCGCCGCAGTGCCGGCGTAAAAACCTCATCACTGTAAGAGGCCGGCAGGAGACCCGGCCTCTTATTTTTCTATCGCAGAATAGCGGCTTTCGGTTTGCCTCTTAAATTCGCAGTTTTTCCTTTTCCTTTCCCTTTTCCTTTCCGTATGCAAATTCCGCCTTCTTTTTATAGCCGTTTAATCCTGAGCCTCCCGGGCGATTTCGACGTTGACGCAGGACGCCGATCGTCGCCCGGGGCCGTTTCATTGAAAGCCGGCGTCGGGCGTCCGTTCGCCTCGTGAACCCGCCAGACCCCCTCCGTTTGCTCATGCGTGCCCGGCGAAATCGTGAGGGAGCAAAGGTTTGACAGATTCAATACCGAAACACCGCCGCCACTGGCCCGAAAGCAGAGACCGGGACGGCTCAACAGGAAATCCCGCAGTTCGGAAATGCCTTGCGGCGATAATGAATCGACCTCCATTGTCAGCAGGATGCGGTGGCTGTCGGCCATTTCCAGGCGCAAAAAAGTCACCACAAATGTATCCAGCTCGCCGAGGTGTTTCCATTGGTCGGGAACCGCAAGGTTTTGAATCAACGCGTCAAATTCCGGCGGCATTAATTCCACGGCTTCAATGGCGTCGGTCATCAAGTTTAGCGGCGAGTCCGTGTCCATTTCGAAATCGATCCGAGTGATTTGACCAATGGGGATTACTGTCTGCGAGCATTCATCTTCGAGAATTATTCTTGGCCGCGCGAATAGGGTGGCCGGATCGAACGCGTCGAGGATTTGTTGGGAAGTCTCGAAATCATCCTGAACAAAGGTCGAGGCCGAACCGTCCAGCTTATGGACGCGGATTTGCAAAAGGGGTGGTTCAGTGTTCATAAAATCATGATTTTGGTTTGTCAAGTTGGTGCTCCATTCCTGCCTCGCGGCCATTTTTTACCCACGGAGCCGCGACCTAAAGTGGAGCGATTCCGTTCAATACAATGGACCTGGCGAAGATTAATGGGGCATGAACCGGGAATTAAAATGACGCAAAGTTGCCCGGGGACCCGCCCTTTTAATACCTTTTTCATGACTGATTCATCTTGGTCCAGCAAGTTGCGGCGCGAAATGGAAAGACTTTATCTCAAAAGCCGGGACGCCGCCGAGTTGCGGTCGAAGGAGTGGATGCGTTTGGAGGAAAAGATTATGGAACGGGCGCTGGCTTTATGGCGCCGCAAGGGTAAGGCGCATTTGGATGCGCTGAGCGCGTGGCGGCGGGCCGAGACGGAGGTCCTGGTCAGAGCCGGCGGCCAACCGCCGGCGCTAGGAAGATCCTTCCGCAAAGCCGCCAAACGCCGCCAAGGCGGCGGAGAAAGGA
>DASYZW010000857.1:0-4946 GCA_035945915.1 Verrucomicrobiia bacterium
CCAGATCGCGGAATTTAAGATCCAAAACATCGGGCAGGTGGCGCGGCTGTTGCGCGAACACGCCAATGACCTGGGCGATTATTTAACGAAAGATCCCAAAGGACGCCAACTTCCTGACTACCTGGCGAAGCTGGCGACGCACCTGGGAAGCGAACAAACATTGATTTTAAAAGAGATTGGATTTGTCCGGACCAAAATCGAGCACATCAAACAGATCGTCGCGACTCAGCAGAGTTATGGGAAAGTCATGGGACTGGCCGAAAGCATCCGCGTGGACGACCTGGTCGAAGACGTTTTGCGCATCCAGGCGGTCGAACTTGCCGAACATCAGGTCAATGTGCGACGTGAATATGCGCCCAAAATGCCGGAAATCGTAGTGGACAAGCATAAAGTCCTGCAAATTCTTTTGAACCTGTTAAGTAACGCAAAACATGCCTGCATCGATTCCGAAACAACGCCGAAGGAAGTGAATATCCGCGTTATCAACGGATCAGGGCGCATCCAGGTGACCGTGAGTGACAACGGCGTCGGGATTCCGCCGATGAATCTTAAAAAAATCTTCAGTCACGGCTTTACCACGCGAAAAAATAGCGGTCACGGTTTTGGATTGCACGGCAGCGCGCTGGCGGCGAAAGAACTGGGGGGTTCGCTGGAAGCCAATAGCGAGGGGCCCGGCAAAGGCGCAACGTTTGTTTTGGAGATACCCGTGGAGAGAATGGCAACCGCATCACGATTATGAACGCCATCGAAGAACCCAGTCCCCGAATCCTGGTTGTGGACGATAACCAGGCGATTCACGACGACTTTCGCAAGACCCTGCTCGGCATGGGATCCAGTTCATCAACACTGGCCGATCTGGAGGCGGAACTGTTTAATAAGCCGGGGCCGGTGTTCAAAGTCGGGCCCTTTCGGGTGGATTTTGCTCTCCAGGGCGCGGATGCCCTGGCGCTCGTCGAGGCCGCATTGAAGGCGAATGATCCGTACGCGCTGGCGTTTGTCGATATCCGCATGCCGCCAGGGTGGGACGGGGTGGAAACCATTGATCGCCTTTGGAAAGTAAGTCCCGGTTTGCAGGCTGTCATTTGTACCGCCTATTCAGATTATTCATGGCACGACATCATTGGACGATTCGGTCATACGGACAGTTTATTGATTCTCAAGAAGCCGTTTGAAACGGTGGAAGTCCTCCAATTGGCGCACGCGCTTACCCGGAAATGGTCCCTGGGACTGCAGGCGCGCCTGCGGATGGACGAATTGGAGAAAATGGCGCAGCAGCGCGCCGAAGCCCTCGTTAAAGAAGTCGAAGAACGTTCCCGGACGCAGACGGCTTTACTGGCGTCGGAAGAAAAATTCAGCAAGGCCTTCCAGTCGAGCCCCATGGCGATGGCGATCCAGAACCGTTTCGACGGCCGGTTCGTGGCGGTCAATTCAAGTTTCGTAACGCTCGCCGGACATCCCTTGGAAAATATCCTGAAACACACTGCTGAAGAATTGCATTTGTGGCGAGATGCCGCGGCGCTGACCGCCGGCCTGCAACCTGACGGACGCCTGCGAAACCACTTGTGCGTGCTGCTCCGGCAGGATGGCGAAGAGCGCAACATTGTGCTTTGTTCCGAACCGCTGACGGCCGACGCGCAACCGTGTTTGCTCATCGTCGCGGAGGACGTCACCGAAAAATTGAAATTGGAAGCGGGGCTTAGACAGGCCCAAAAACTGGAGGTTGTCGGCCGGCTGGTAGCGGGTGTCGCGCACGAATTTAACAACGTCCTGGGAGTCATCCAGGGTCATGCCAGCCTGTTGCAGTCTCAACTGGCTAAGGACAATCGCCCGACCGCCTGCACGGAGCGAATTCTCCAGGCGAGCACGCGAGCGGCAAATTATACCAAACAATTGCTCGGTATCACCCGCCAACAACCCATGGTATTGAAAGCGGTAAACCTTTCGACTTGCGTCCAACGCGCCCAACAACTGCTCGAACAATCGCTGGGTGAAGATTATCGGCTCGTGATTTCCCTGGATGAAAAAGTGCCGCCGGTTTGCGCCGACGAGTGCAACATGGAACAGGTATTGATCAACCTGGTCTTGAATGCGAGGGATGCGATGGTGGGAGGCGGTGACATTACCATTGACGCGCAACCGGTGGACCTTTCGGACACGTATATCCAGCGGCGCGGCGGAACGAAGTCCAACGAATTTGTGCGCCTGACGGTCAGTGATCATGGGAAGGGCGTGCCGCAGGACATTGCGGGCCATATTTTTGATCCGTTTTTCACGACCAAAGAGATTGGCAAAGGCACCGGCCTTGGCCTGTGGATGGTCCAAGGCATTGTCCGGAGACACGGCGGCTGGATCGAGCTGGCCAGCGAAGTCGGCAAAGGTTCCTCCTTCAAAATCTTTTTGCCGGCCTGGACGGGTTCACCGCCGGAAGTGAATGGTGAGGAACCGGCAGACAAGCTGGGTCCGCGGGCAATGAGATCGAATACCCCGGGTTCGGATGGCAACGGCCGCTCGCTGGGGTTCACTCGCCCAAGCTCGCGTCCAATGTCGAAAGTTACCGCTGAGGACTGAAACCGCCGGCTGCGGTCGGATTAACCCGTCAAAATTGCGCATTCTCAACCATCTCCACGGCAGAATCTTACATCATCTGGTATTCCCCCTGCTGAGAAAAACCAATGAAAAACGAAGCAGATGCGATGGGTAAAAAGCCCGAAGACATTTCTGCCCGCATTCGTGAAGTTGACGCGAAGATGGCCAGCCTGGAAGACCGCATTGAAAAGAATCGAGCCGATCTGGAACGGAACAACGCAAGTATAACCCTAAGAATTGCGGAATTATGCAAGGCGACCATGCTTAAGGGCAATGGTTCGAAGCGTTAGCGCCAGGTCCGTTATTATCCGCCACAGTCACGGCCGCCATGTCGGCAACCATACCCGGCCCCTGCTTGTCCTTCCGTTTTCGGATAATTAAGCCGCAAATAAAATGACTCTCATTGTCGCGCGCGCGGATTCTTTTTAGGGAACAGATTTCCTATCATATTGACTTGGTAGCCTGATTCAGATACAATAACCACAACTTTCAGCGACGAGGTTCCCATGAACCGGCGCCACAATATCCCCCGTGGCGGAAACTCATGTTCCGCCGGGGATGGCTTCACCCTTGTCGAGTTGCTCGTGGTCATTGCTGTCATAGTCATAATCACAGCAATCCTGCTTCCCATATTAAGTAAAGGTAAGCAGGCCGTTCAGAATGTATCCTGCCTCAATAATCTTCGGCAGCTTGAAATGTGCTGTCACGCTTACAGTGTGGACAATGGCGACTACTTGCCGCCGAACGAGCCCGGGGGATTTGTTTCGGCGCCCAGTTCAACCAACACGCCCTCAATCGTCACAAACAATTCATGGTGTCCGGGAATTGCGCCCCTGGACATGACTGTGGCTAACGTCCAGGCTGGAATCATCTATCCCTACAACAACTCTCCAGGCATCTACCGTTGTCCTGCGGACGTTTCCACCGTAGACGGACATCCAACCGTGTTGCGCGCCCGCAGTTATTGCATGGACATCAGCCTGTATTGCGATGACGCCGTAAATACATTTAAAAAGTATACCGAGATTCGGAATCCCTCTCCCGCCCAACTCTTCGTGTTTATTGATACCCAGGAGGACGACATCTGGGATGCGACCTTTGGGATTTTCGATTCAAGCAGCTATTTTGCCGGTTACTGGCTCGATTTGGCGGCTGACCGCCATAGCCGCGGCGCCAATTTGTCGTTCGCTGACGGCCATGTCGAGCATTGGCACTGGAAGGCGCCAAAAATTTATCAGGGCCCCTGGTGGCCGGCCTATTCGCCCGCTGATCTGGCGGATCTACAGCGATTGGAGCAGTGCGTCAAACCGGACGTCAGCTATTAATTCGGATGCACGCTTCCGTATACCGTCCCCCCGCGATCGACCCCATAATCGGCCGTAAATTTCCCTAAAAATACCTTGCTTGAGGCCGTTGGCAGCGTATACTAACCGCTCTTTTTGAATTATTTATGAGACGTCCCAAAGGCATCAAAACGAAAAAGGCCGTGGCCAAGCGGTTCAAAATCACCGCTACCGGCAAGGCGCTGCGCTTTCGCGCCGGTCGCCGCCATCTTGCGCAAAGCAAAAATGCACACCGCCTCCGCCGCCTCGGCAAAGCTGCCACCGTTCATGCCACCGACCTGTACCGGATAACCCAAAACCTTCCGTTCACGCATTAATCCGGCCCGTATAACAATTTAACATTGACTACCCATGCGCGTCACTAATTCTCCCGCTTCACGAAAACGCCGAACGCGAATGATTCGCGCCGCCAAAGGATTTCGGCTCAAACGCGGCAAACTCTATCGTTATGCATCCGACGCCGTAGATCATGGCCGCCAATACGCCTATCGTGATCGCCGCCGCCGTAAACGCGAATTTCGCTATCTTTGGCAGATCCGCATTAACGCCGCAGTGCGCACCGCGGGCCTGACTTACAGCCGTTTCATGGAAGGCCTCAAAGCCGCCAAGTGCGAATTGGATCGCAAGATTCTTGCGGACATTGCCGCCCGGGACGCCGCCGGCTTTTCGCAATTGGTCACGCTCGCCAAGAACGCCCTTCAAGCCAAACCGGGCGCCACCCTGGCGAAGGCTTAACCGAAAGCTTCTGATTTTCAGTTCCACGACCCAATCGGTGGAACTGAAAAATTCCATTTTGCTTGTTTGTGGGCCGCTGCCCGGATGAATATGGCGGGATGAAAATATTCATCGCTTCGGCATTCCTGTTGTTATCCCTGAGCCTTTCGCGCGCACAATCCCAAAGTGAAATCCCGCTCTGGCCAAACGGAGCGCCCGGCGCACTGGGAAATTCTTCAAACGATATTCCGACTATCACGCCGTTTTTGCCCCCGGCCAACGCCTCGGGCGCGGCTATGGTTA
>DASYZW010000858.1:0-7241 GCA_035945915.1 Verrucomicrobiia bacterium
AAATTGCACCGCGTCGCGCCACGTCCTCGACTTTTTCACGCTGGTAAACTTGATGGATCAATTCCGACGAATGATTGACCAGCCGCATCGCCGCTTCACGCGGCACACCGGCGCGGCGAAGGCGGTTGACATAGGTGACGCGCAGGCAGTGAAAGCACAGGTGCGGTTTTTTAATTTTGATGAAGAATTGCTGCCACCGGCGCGACGGCTGGAATGGAAATTCCACTGTGAATTTCCGCTTGGTTTTGCGGAGGCGTTCAAACAACGGGCGTAGCGCGAATGTCTTTGGTGTTGACGTCTGCTTTGTTGGCTAATAAAACTCGGTTATAGTCTCCTGGTTCTCCTGAACTGCGTAGTGCAATGGGGTAAAACCGTTCTGGTCCATAACACCGATATCGGCATTATTGGTCAGCAACAATTCCACCATGCTCTTATATCCCTTGCCCGCCGAATAATGCAGCAGTGTCAGGCCGTTCAGGATTTTGGCGTTGACGTCGGCCCCTTTTGCCAACAGGGATTTTGTTGCTTCTAAATGGTTGAAGCTCACAGCCAGGAGCAACGCACTGTTTCCCGATTTTCCAGCCAGCATTTCAAACGCGAAATCCTCCTGGCAGGAATCAACCAGTTTTTTTCCTTCGGCGATTTGTTCTGATGTCATCAACGTCATCAATTGAGGTAGATATTGGGTGGCAGCATCCTTGACGAAATATGCCACCTCAGAGGGATTTAGTTCAACCGACTCAACCTGAGACCTGCCTCCGGGGGGCACGCCTCGACGTTATTCAATAATTACTTTGTCAAACTGACGTTATCAAACATTACTGAATTTAACGATGTGTTGTCATGCGACGTCACGACGAGGCCGACATAAAGTTTTGCGGGCAACGGGACATTGATGCTGTCGATGCGTTTCCAATCGGAGCCGTCGGGAGAAATATAGCCCGTGAAGAGATTCCCCTGCCGTACCAGCTTGACCCAATAAGGCACCGTCAAAGTTGGTCCGTCGGTGTTATGGGTCCATTGTCCGGGGTTTGGGCGCCATTGATACGATGAAAATCCGCCGGCGGTAACGACCATCATTACATGTTTTGCCCCCCCGGACAGGTCCTGGCGGAACATAACACCCGCCTTGGCCCAGGGATCGGTAAACTGCATCGAGATGACTCGCGCCACGATTTGGGCATCACCTTTGATCGTCGTAAAGGCATAGTGGAATCCGTCCACGTTCTGCCAGATATCCGTGCCGGAGGCGATGATGTTAAATTGATTATTCAGGAAGCTGGCGTCGCCTTTGATCGCTACAGGGCCAACGTCCTGGTGCTTCCAGCCTTTGGGCAGCGTGGCCGCGTTTCGTGGCAATGAATTAATCCATTGCGTGACTGTTTGAATGGCATTGGTGTCATTGACATTTCGCGCCAATGGCGGCATTTGGAGGTCGCCGGTGTTACTGATGCGCTCCAGCAAAATGGATTTGGCGGGGTCATCCGGCACCACGATTTTTGCGGCCGGTATGCCCAGTGGATTGGCGACGGGCCCGTTGATAATGCCTTGTTTGGCCAAAGGCGTGTCAAATCGCGCGTCAAAAAACGCCTCGGCGCCGCCCGGACGATGGCATTGCGAGCAATTGGCGTCGAAATAAGACCGCACGCGCATTTCGAGCGAGGCGTGGGTATTCGTGACGGCCACCAGCTTCTGCAAATGCGGAAGCTCCTCCTCAGTCAATGTCGCGTCAAACAGGCCAATATGGTTCCACTCGCGCAATTGGTTATCGGTCACGCCGTTCGGATACTTCAGATTGCCGTTAAGCTGCCGCGTTTTAACTCCAAGGACTCCTCCCGACTGCGGCGTGTGACAGGTCAGGCAATCCTGGCGCCCCGGATAAAACCAGCGTTGGACTCGCGTACTGCCATCCGCCGCTTTTATGGGAATATCCTCGGTGGTTCCCGCGGCGACGAGGTCGGCGTCCGAATCGTCCGGCCGCCATTTATACGTGGCCCCATAGACATATCCATTCGTGTCCCGCACCAGCAGACGGGTCTCGAGCCGGCGCAGAACGGTGGAATCGGTGTCGTCCACCGGCAATTGAAACGTTTTTACGAAGACGGTCCCGGCGGGAAATTGCCATTCGCCCGTTTGGCTGAAATGAATCTTCATACTTTCCGGCAACGCCATGAATCGCGTTTTCACGGCGCCATCCGACCATAACGGCGCGTTGACCGCGTACGGAATCAAATAGTCCCGGGGGGTGAGGTCTTTTAAGTCCGAATAAATTCCAGTTTGTGAAAGCAATTTCGGCATGACCCGGCTCGGCGGCGGCGGACCGCCCCGTTCGAGAGTGAAAATTTGTCCGCCAATGCTGCTCATCTGGCAAAAATAAATCTCTCCATTCGCGTCCACGCCAAAAGACGAAAGCCCGGTATAATCCGAGCCGGAATTGGGCCCATTGCCCTTGGGCATCACACACAGCACATCCTTGGAGACCGGGGTCGTCGTTTCGTCCATCGCCCAGACCAGGCGAAAGACGTTATCGCCAAAAATATATTTTCCGCCCAGGTCCCGCGCGAATTTTTTGCCGCGGTAAACGTAACCGCCGATGACCGCCCGGCCGTCGCTGTGAGGGTAGTCCAAAATTGGGCCGCGGCTGATACCGATGCACGGCAACTTCATTTTTCCGAGATTGCCCTCGCAATACGCCCACTGAAAATTGAGGCCTTTTTCATTCGGCTCGATCACATCCACTTCTTCCCGCGCGCTTTGGCCGACGTCCCCGATGAAGATCCGTCCGGTCGCCGGGTCACAGGTCATTCGATGCGGGCTGCGCAGGCCGATGCAAAAGAATTCTTCCAGCGCGTGCGATTCACCATTAAAGAAATTCGTCTGCCCCACGAAGGGATTATCGTTTGGGATATAATAATGGCCCGTGTAGCCACTCAGGGGCTGGCGCGGAATCGGATGGCTAATCTCGCCACCGCGGCAATCCACATCAATCCTCAACACACCGCCGAAAAGGCTCTTATTGATGACCTGGTCATTCTCCGGAATCGAATTATCGCCGATGGTCAGATAAAGAAATCCATTTTTTGGATGAAAGAAGATCCCCCCGCCGTGGTGCCAGATTGTTTCATCGGTCAGGTCAATCAGCACCTGTGCTGAGCCGGGAATCGCGACGCCGTTGGCATCCAGGGTATATCGCTCGAGCCGGTCATGATACGTATTTGGCACGACGGGATTTGGTCGCGTATTCATATCGCCGGCAACCGTGCCGGGCTTGACCCAGGTGTAATACACATACATGTAATGGTTCGTGGCAAACCCCGGATGAAAGGCGACTCCCAGCAGGCCCGAATCGTCCCAGCCCTGGCACTGGTTGTGAAGGTCCAGGACGAGTTTTTTTTGGGTGACATCGTGTGAATTCTCGAACGTCCAGACTCGCCCTTCCCGTTCCCAGACACAAAGCAGGTCCGATCCCGGCACGGGCGCCAGGCCGACCGAATTCGTAAACAGCAAATTGGGAAAAGCCGGCACCGCGGACCAATTTCCGGAAATGGCGGGCGCCGTGTATGGCAGGGTATCGTTCAGAAACGGCCCCACGGCCGCGCGCGACGTCAGCGCATAAGGGCTCGCATTTGCGGTAAAATTAATACTAAGAAGAAATCCACCGCACAAAAAAACTGTCAAAAGCCATCGGGTGATTCGAATCGAAAAACTCTTTGCTATCACAACAGCAAGATTCTCCGCTCTCATTAGCGCCTCGTCAAACATTTCCGGAGATTTTATCAATACTAATCTTGCAGTTTACCACTCGGAATTTGCAGCGAGTCGCGGCGGCGCTTTTGCCGGTTTTCATAATTCCTTTCTTACGACGAGCATGTTGACAGTCTCCGTGTCAGGCGCGAGCCCCCAGTCCCCAGCCGCCAAGGAGTTTGTCCAACTCCGGCCGTGCCGTGGATTCGTTCTGGAGTCGCTTTAGAAATGGCGCATCCCACTCAACCGAAAAATCATAGCAATTCGTCAGGCCAGTTTTATCCACGACGGGGCGTTTCACGATCCGTGTCTTTTAGTATGCATCAGTGGATAAAAGGCCTTTCTGACTTCCGGCGCGGCAGGGCCCTCATTCGTTCAATGCTTTTCTCAATGGGGCAAAAAAGTTGCGTCTTTTTCTTCGACATAGCGGACCTGCCCGATTCGCCGTTTACCCACGGCCAGAATTCCCAAAGCAATCCATGACGTTACCGCCATGACCACAGCCACGGGCATCATTGTGTGAGAATCAAAAATACCAATCGTGGCCGATGCCATGACGGATATGCCAATTTGCAGGAAACCGAGCATCGCGCTTGCGCTGCCGATGTTTCTGTCGAAGGGCACGAGCGCCAGCGCGGCGGCGTTTGGATAGGCGAGGCCCAAACTTGACAGTGAAACGAAAAGCAGCGCCAGCGTAGCCGGCAACGCCAGGGCGCCAATCCACGTTCCCGCCAGCAGAAGCAAGGCAACCGGGCATTGAACAAACAACGTGGCGCGGAAGATCCGCTGGCTGGAAAATTTTTTCAACAGGAGCACGTTGATTTGGTTGCTGCCGATAAATCCCACCGCCAAACCGGCGAAAATCGCGCCAAACTGCCGGACACTGACACGGTACACCTCCATAAAGATGATCGGCGAACTGGACACATAGACCAGCAAACCGGAAAAGGCAAATGCGCCCGCCAGCGCGTACGTAATAAATTGCGGTTCCTTAACCACGGCCGCGTAGTTGCGCAGGATGGGTCCCGGCCGCAGCTCGATCGTGCGATCCGCTTTATGGCCTTCGGGCAGGAAACATTGCGAAATCACGAGCATGAGCGCAACAAACGATGCCAGCACAACGAACACCCATCGCCATCCCAGGTGTGTGGCCACGAATGCACCGATGCTCGGCGCCAGCAACGGCGAGGCGCTGATGATGAGGATCAGAAGCGAAATGATTTTGGCGGTTTCATCCACGTGAAAGAAGTCCCGGACCATGGCCATGGCCGCGACCTGCGCGGCGCAGCCGCCCACGGCCTGGACGAAGCGCATGCCGATCAGCCATTCCACCGAATGCGCCCGCAGGCAAAGCACCGATGCCGCGATGAACAAAACCATTCCGGCGTACAACGGCAATTTTCGGCCGAACCGGTCCAACAACGGCCCGTAAAAAAGCTGCCCTGCCGCCAGCCCCGCAAAATAGCTCGAGAGGGACAGAGACACCCGCGCCGTGGACGTATGCAGCGCCGCGGCTATTTCCGGAAAAGCCGGCAGATACATATCGATCGCGAACGGGCTGATCGTGGACAGCGCCCCCAGGATCACGATGATCAAATACCGGTTATGCGACGCGGACATACGTGTTTTGTGCATTTTATTTTTATTGGAACGAAGCGACTGGATCCCGCCTCCGTCTGGTCCGAATACTGTGCCAGATTTTTTTGACGACAAACAATCAAAATTTGACTGCGAATGGCAAAGGGAGTGACATGAGCGCCGGGTTCTTTTCCACCCACCGTTCCGCCGAAGTCACTTCATGCAACGCGGACCGCGGACCGATTTCTCAAGACTCGTCTATTTCCCCGGTCCTGATCTTCACGGACTCACTGCCCGGCGGCGGATATGTGATCTGCCGGCCACGGACTTTGGCGAAGGGCGTCAAAACGTGAGGCGAACGCCGAACCAGGCTCATGATATGTCCGACAGCAATGCCACGCACGACGAGGGCGTCAGCAATGAGTGAGCGATGACATCGCCACGGCACCGCTTCAGCGCACATCAAAGCCATCCGTTTCCGGCGAGCCGCGCGGACCAGTTTTTCCACCGCGTCAACGAATTCCGGCGTCTGCATGTAATCCGCATAACCCCGGAATGACGCATTGCGCCAGCCCGCGTTGATGGAATCGGGCGCCGGGCGGCGCAATCCGCCCAACATTGGCGCATGCTCATAACCGATGGCCGCTTTTTTCAAAGAGACAGGGAGAACGTCCTGGCTGAACTGTGGATTCCGCCGTGAACGCGGAATGGTGCGCACATCCATAACGAGATCCACGCCGTGCGCCTGCAGCAACCGCACGAAGTCATCGATGAGGCGCGTCGAATGCCCAATAGTCAGTATTTCCAGCGATGCCGGTGATGGAGCCGGAGCGTCAGACTGCCCGGGCTCGGTAATATTCCGTTTGCGTGATCGAACCGGCATGAATTTACGATCGTTGCGATTTCCTGAAAATTCAAATTTTACCGGGCTGAGGCGGGGTGCGTCTGGACGTAGTTCCCGAACGGCACGTATGGCGAGCGGCGCGGCGAGCTTTGTCCACGCCGCGTTTGGTCTAGCGGCGGGCGCCACATGCAATCCGCGATGTCCCCACCCCCTGAATTTAAGAACTTTACTGGACATCATTTGTATTTCCAATTATGATCGCGGCTCGTAAACCCTCGGAATGCTATGGAACTTAAAGTAGCGTGCGACTGCGGTCAAAAGTACAAATTTGACGTCGAGCCAGCGGAAGGCCGGATGCCGTTCACGGTAAACTGCCCGGTTTGTGGCATCGATGGGACGCCGGCGGCCAATGAGCTTTTGGCAAAAGATTTCAGTTCCTTGTCCGTGGTTCCCGCGGCTCCAATCGAAACGGCACCGATGGCAGTCGGCGGGTTGAGAATTAACCGGCCCGCGTCCGTCGCCGCGCCACCTCCGCCGCTGTTTGCAAATTCCGCGGCGCCGTCTCCGTTACCGACGTCAGCTCCGGCACTTGGATCCCGTTCGGGAATTCCGATCCGCAATCTCGTTTCACCGGCAGTGAAAGCCGGGCCAATTTATAACTTGTGGTTGGGAATTCTCGGCGCATTTCTGGGCGCGGCGATTGGAGGGGGGCTGGTTTTTGGATTTTATTTATGGACCGGCTCTAAAATGCCATTGATGGGTACCTGCATCGGCCTGATCGCTGGAATCGGCGCCCGCATCCTGGCGCGCGGAGGGGATGCCACATTGGGAGCCATCGCCGCGACGTTGTCTGTGTTTTCGTCAGTTTGCGCCCTCTATTTCTCGTTCCAGGGATACCTGAGCATCGGGATGATTATTTCAATCGTCGTGAGCGGAGTTATCGCATTCAAGTCTTCACTCGCTGCGGGAATCGACCCGCTCACCGCGGGCCTGCTCCGGCGACAGGTACTGCGCGGTCCCGATCACCTGGGCCGTCTGGGTCATCGTGGCCTGGGCGTCGCTCATCGCCCGGGCG
>DASYZW010000859.1:0-3463 GCA_035945915.1 Verrucomicrobiia bacterium
GAAGGCTGTTGTCTGACCGGCCTGGTTATACAATCCGAGCCGAGTGTCATGGCAATATTCAATTCCACTATCGGCATCCGCGACGAGTTTCGATGAGAGAAGCGGCGAGAATCCAGTCATTCCCGGACAAGTTTCTTTTTATGTGTGGCATCCGGGAAATGGAGCGACAAGTTGGAAACGCCGTTCCTCCAGTGTTGGCTTGGCATGTTGCAAACGCCATTTTGGACTGCTTAACATAGTGGCCGAATTAACGGCCTTTGAAAAGGGCTTCGGAGGGTTTCCAAGGCGAATCGCTCGTCTGCGCTTGCGCATCTGCCCGCTTCAGCCATTCGGGAATGCGCTTCTCTTTTGGCACCGCACGGCCCCAGTATTCAACAAATAACGCATCAGGCAGATATTTCGCAGCTTCCAAGATTTCAGTCTGGATGTTCATAAGCGCACGCTTCACATGCCATTTTCCGCGTTCCTTTCCGGCTACGCTTCCCGCCGAAAAAGCATCTCGCCCGGCCAGAATACCGTGATAGGTCAGCATATACATCAGAGCCTCGTCGTATTTTCCGCGCGCGCGGGATGATTTGAGAATCCCCGGGCAAAGCAAGCAAGCCTCAGCGCGGATCTTGCGCTTGTCTTTCTCGGTTAGGTTTTGAAAGCGCTTCGCCCGCAAGGAAAGTGAGTGGCCTTCATCGGCTCCGTTTTCAAGCCACCACAGCTTTTCACCTTTCTTCAGGCGGTCACGGGCGTATTTTCGAACGTATTCCATTCGCTCGGCTTCGGACAGCCTGCTGAAATCCGCGTATGGTATTCCGAACGTTGTGAAAAGAGATTCCCGGTGTGGCGGAAGTTCGACCTCGAAACGCGGAACGTGCGAGGTTCTAACGTGGATAACACATTCCTCGTATCGCCCCCAAGCTACGGCTGGCTCGCCTCCCATCTTTCCGAAAACGAGGTAGATGTGTTCAACGTTTGCGTCTCGCGTGCTTTCAAACACACTATTAGCAACGCTGCGCCAAGTGTCATTGGTTGTGAACTTCACCTCGACGCCAAATTTGCCAAGAACAATGTCCGGAAAAACATATGGGTGTGGATCAAAATTAACAGCTAAACCAAATTTGGAAACTGACTCGTCCAAAACTTCGCGCACCCGGCGCTCAAACGCTTTCGAATTCTCGAAGTGTGCTCCATCGCGACACTCGGAAGTGACCCTGTCACAAAGCGCGACTAGAATCACCTCGAAATTTTCTGTTGTGAGTTGAGACGCTGACATGGCGCGCGACATTTAATCCGTTTTGTTTGTTTTTGCCAAGTATTCGGTGGAATTTTGCCGCAACTCTGTCGGGATGTCTGAGATAATGCTCCCAAACTCGATATACTCGCCAGCCTTGTCTACGCAATGTCGCTGTTATTTCCAAATCGCGTTGCATGTTGCGCGCGATTTTTGGTGTCCAGTAATCACAGCGGGATTGCGGCATTCGGCAGTGCCGATGGCATCCATGCCAAAAACATCCATCCACAAAGACTGCAAGTTTCTGCTGGCGGAAAATAAAATCTGGTTTTCCGATCAAACGCTGTTGCCGGCGCCAACCGGTTATGCCATGCCGCCGGAAAATTCTTGCCAGCCGCAATTCGGTGGCCTGGTTGCCGGTCGATCGGATCGCGGCCATGACTTTTGAGCGTTTCTTTTTTGAAAAGACATCAGGCACAGATTGATTATAAGGACTGCAGATGAACTGTCACGTTTCGCCGCGGCCAGCCGAAACTGGCAATGATGACGATGTGTTGAGATGACGCCTCCTGATTTGCCAGATGCTCCACTTGTTAAGCGCGCAATACGAAATACCAAAAAGGGCTAACCGCCCTGAAGCCAACGCCGGCGATTTTTAAACGACTTCTACTGCGGGGTTTTGGAGGCCATGTAATGGACGACGGCTTCGGTTCGCGAGTTTACGTGGAGCTTGGTAAAAACGTGCTTTAAGTGGGTGCAGACGGTGGCGATGCTTAAATCGAGTTTGTCGGCGATCATCTTGTTGGAATATCCCTGGGAAAGCAGCACCAGGATTTGTTCTTCCCGGACTGATAGATGCGCGGATTCATCCTTGATTTTCGCCTTCTGCCGAAAGGATTCGATGACTCGCCGGGCGATCTGGCTGGTCATGGGCGCGCCGCCGCCCAGGACGTCGAGCAATGCCGTTCGCAAGTCCGACGGTTTGGTTCGCTTCAGCAAATAGCCATCGGCCCCGGCTTCCAGCGCCAGAAAAACCAATTCCTGGTCGTCCATGGCAGTAAGAATGACGATCTGGGTTTGCGGCAACAACGCTTTGAGCCGCGAGGTGCATTCGATGCCGGACATTCTGAGAAGAAAAATATCCATGAGGACGACGTCCGGCGGGTCTCGGGGAATAACGCGCAAGGCTTCCTCTCCCGTGCTGCAGGCGCAAATACAGGTGAAGTCCGGAAACGAGTTGATGAGTTTGATCCAACTGTCGCGAACTTTTGGCTGGTCCTCGACTAATGCCACCTTGATGGGGCGCTTTGAAGCCGGGTCCGCGGAGGAACCGCCTTTCGAGGGTTTGGTCATTTTGGCGCCTGGCGGGATCATGATCTTATTCGTCCGTCCGGTTGTTTTTCATTTCAAACAGGTGAGCGGGAAAATTTTTCGCGTTCCAAATCCGGTCGATCCAGCGGGGATGCTTCAACGGGATGCTGAATTCAACGCGGCAGCCCTGGCCGGGCCGGCTGGTGATCAGGCATTGGCCGCCGAGTTCGGTCATGCGCCGGGCCATGTTGGTCAACCCGTTTCGATCCGCGGTGACCGCCGCCCGATCGAAGCCTTTGCCGTTGTCCCGGACCACGACGACCAGGCGCTGGCCCTGCCAATGGAATTGAAGGCGCAATTCGGTGGCGGCCGAGTGTTTGACGGCGTTATTGAGAGTTTCCTTGATGGCCATAAGCAGGCTGCGCCGGTGGGGCAGGTCAAACGCCGCCGCGGTCATCTCCGGTCCCACTTCGAACAGACATTGGATTGGGGTGGGCTTCAAGAATTCCTGGGCATATTTACAAACATAGGCGGCAAAATCGCGCAGCGTATCCCGCTGGGGATTTACCGCCCAAAGAACCTCATCCATCGTGGACAACAAGCCTCGAGCTTCCTCACAAATTCCGTTGAGCTGCTGGCGCATTTCGGAATCGGGCGGCAATTCGCTTTGCGCCACCTCCCCGTGCAGCACCAATTGGGTCATCCGCGCCCCGATGTCATCGTGAATGTCTCGAGCAATGCGCGCGCGTTCGCCCTGCAATAAATAGCGTTCTTTCCGATGGAGCGCCAATTGCGCCATCAGCCGAAGGCTCAACAGGATGACCAGCCCGCAGATGGACAGGAGTGAAAACAAAAACCAGCCGGTCTGCCAAAAGTGAATTTCAACCGGTTGCAACGAGGGCATGACATTCACCGCTGCCGGGGTGGTCC
>DASYZW010000860.1:0-2700 GCA_035945915.1 Verrucomicrobiia bacterium
ATATCCTGCCTGGCATCCGCATGATCGTCATAAGGCATATCCGCGGCAACAGCCACGCAAGCACCCAAAACAAATGCCAGGAACACAAAAATATATCTATTCATTATACGTTTATTCCACAGTGCGCAATGTGGTTTCCAGGCAAGCAAATGTCAATCGACTTGGATGCCCGAGACACTGTTCGCCTTAGTGTTTAGCGCGTTCCTCCAGTATCCGAATCTTAGCCAGCCCATCCACTGCATTCTGGTAGTCAGGCTCCAACTGCAACGTTTCCTGAAATTCCCGACGGGCCTCATCGAACCGGCCTGCCCTGGCCAGGACTACGCCATAGTTGAAATGAACCCGCGAATATTTCGGATTTAATTCCACGGCATGGCCGAATTCCAACAGGGCAGCAGCGTCTTGACCCGATGCATCCAGCTCCCCGGCCAAATTATAATGCGCTTCCCAGTCAGATGGATCAAATTGGATTGCTTCACGATAACTTTCGATCGCCTCCGCATGGCGATTCAGCAATGCCAGCGCCTTGCCCGTCAAAACGTAAATTTGCGGATCCTGCGGACGCTCTTGCCGCGCGCGCTGGTAGGCTTCCAACGCCGATTGCGATTCCTTTTCAGACGTCAAAACGTTCCCGAGTTCAACCCATGCGTCCGTCATACCTGGTCGCAGCCGCAAAGCCCGTCGGAGGCACGACTCAGCGTCCGCTGTATCGCCCTCACTTTCCATCGCGCGAGCAAGCTGAAAACAGGAAAAGCTATCTTGCGGAATCAGGTCGCATACCCGCTTCCATTCCCTGACCGCTCCAGGGACGTCGCCAGTGGATTTGAGAAACAGCGCGAAATTTCCATGCAGGTAATAATCATCCGGCCATTGGGCCACCGCCCGTTCGAAATTCGCCGCACTGCGTTTCGCGGCATCCGGCGTCAATCGATTGGCCAAAAGATCGATGCCCCTCGTCAAATCCTGGACACGTTCGTCGTTCCCGACTTGATGGTTCAATGGCGGTTTCTCCATTCTTTGAATAACGCTTTCCATCACCAAACCGCGGTTCCAATCCGAAAGACCGAGCCGCTGCTCGCATGCCGCCTGGCTTGCCCAATTATTTGTGCCCGCATTTTTTAAAATAGTGGAGGGCAATATTTCAATGATTTTACCCGCCCACACCCGTGCCAGACGGTAGTTGCCGTCAAAATTAAAGTGGACGTGTTCATAGAATGTCTCCGCCCCTGGTATTCCATCGCGCACACTTGCCGCAATCGCCGCAGCGGTGTCCGAAAATATTAAATTCGTATTGCTTGCCCGTTCTTTTTCGTCCCGGATGATTCCGTTGATTTGCGAGTCAGCGCGAAAGGGCAGCGCATCGTAATCACAAGCCATTTTGAAATGGGACTGCGCTTCCGCGAAATTTGTCAGGGCAAGCAAGCATTTGCCCAAACGAAACTGCAATTCAGCCACTTTGGCGTCCAATTCCGCGGCGTTTTCAAAATTCTGGATGGCCTCGGCGTACTTGCCACTGTTTTCGGAAGATACCCCGTCGACATACAGTTGATTGAAACGCGCCTGGTCAGCCCCCGGCAGATTGCTGTCGGTTAGTGAGGCAAACGGATCGCAATCTTTCAAGTTCACGGCTACCGTGTTCAGCAAAATTTTCGCGCCGCCTCGCAAGCCGGCCGCCACAATATCATCCAGGTTTTTTGAGAAATTGCGGTAGACAGCGGATTTACGGGAATCATCCGGCGCCAACTCATGGCCTATGAACATCTCCATGCCACCCCAGGACATCGTTCCAGCGCCCGGCTTGCGAAGGTATCGCAAGAAAGCGGTCAACAGTTGTCCCAGGCGGGCCTGCTGAATCGCCAGATTCAGGCGAATAAGCGGAAGCGGTGGCGCCTGCGCGCCAAATACCGTCGCCGCTCCAAATGGCCCCACCATCTCGTTATTCCCCATGTAAATGATCCACAGGTCGCCCTCCCGGGCGGCGCATTCACGCGCGATCGGCAAAATGACATTTGAGTTAATCGCCGTGATCCCAAGGTTGATGATTTCAAAATGCGTATGTGGAAATCGCGCCGACAGCAACGCATCCAGATAACGACCGGCGCCATACGAAGGATCGGGATCGCCCATTGCGGCTGATTCGCCCAGTATGAAAATTCGATACGTGCCAGGAGCTTTATGCGGTTCCATGCGAATCGGACCGGGAAAACGAGCAACCTGGGGCGGAAAAAAACGCAGGCTGAAATCGTCATTGTTGACCAGAAACGCTTTACCTCCAATTTGCATTGGCTTGAAGATGCTGGTTCGATAGCCGTAACCCGCAATCCGCAAAGCCAGTTCCGCGCCGCCCAACAAAAAGACGGGCACAATAATCATCGCCGCCAGGCGAAAAACCCAGGCGCGCCCGGTCGTGGAGGATTGTGCGGATTTGCCCTGGCGCGCACGAATTGGCTTGCGCGATTTTTTTTTCAAAGCTGCATTGGTTTTACTCCTAAGGGAAAAGTTGAACGCGATAAAATATCTGAGAATTGGTCAGGTTATTCGTGATTTCAAGAGTCGGCCCCGCAGCGGTAACCATTCCACCGAAATTGACGAATGGCATACCGAGATTGGTCGTCGACCAAACCTGGTACGTCCGGCCCGACACGCTCGTCCAGTCCAGTATCTTCCGCCCTTCCATGCTCAACACAGGAACCCATGCTG
>DASYZW010000861.1:0-9246 GCA_035945915.1 Verrucomicrobiia bacterium
ATAGCCGTGTTCCGGGTCATTCGCATAAATGCCGCGGTCGCCCACGACACTGGCCTGCTCGGTGCCGACGTTGGGCTGATTGGGATGGGCGGCGTGATAGTCGTCCATGTCGGGGCCGTAATGATAATTCCAGCCGCGGACTTCGATCACCGAGTTGATGCCGCGAAAAACGTCGCCTTCCGGCGAGGCATAGGTAAGCTGGCGCGTGGGATCGAGTTTTCGGGCATAGTTTTGCATCGTCGTCGCGACATTTGCGGCCTGCGGAGTGTCCTGCACCATGAATTGCGAGCCAACCCCCTATTGGTGGCCATGCATTAACTCGCATTACGGCATTCTGGACACCTGCGGTTTTCCGAAGGACGTCTTTTACTATTACAAATCATGGTGGACGACGAATACCGTCCTCCATCTTGCGCCCCACTGGAACTGGCCGGGAAAAGAAGGCCAGGAAATCCTCGTTGAGGCATTTAGCAACTGCAAGCAGGTGGAACTTTTCCTGAACGGCGCGTCCCTCGGCAGGCAGACCATGAAGCCAAATTCAAAATTAAGCTGGCGCGTCAGGTATGCGCCCGGAATTTTGAGCGCAAAAGGCTTTAACGCCGCGGGCGGCGTCATCGCTGAAACCAAAGTCGAGACGACCGGCGATGCGACCCGACTTCAACTCATCCCGGACCGCCAAACCATCAATGCCGATGGCCGGGACGTGGCTGTTTTCACCGTCGCCGCGCTGGACGCGCAAGGCCGGGTCGTGCCCGTGGCCCAAAACCCGATCCATTTCAATCTTGCAGGTGATGGCAAAATTCTCGGTGTCGGCAATGGCGATCCCAGTTGCCACGAACCGGATGTCTTTATCTCCACCGTGCCCACTCGGGAAATTGCCGTGGACGATTGGCGCTGGGAGCTTGGGAAATTTCCAAAAAACAGCAGCCCGGCGCCGGAATTCGCCAATGATTTTGACGACTCTGCCTGGAACACGCTCAACGCCCGGACCAGCGGCGGTGCATCCACGATCAAAACAGAAAACACGATGGCGATTTACCGCGCCCACTTCCAGCTCACGGACCACGATCTGAATGGAACCGGCGCCATGGCCTGCTTCGGCGGCGCTGACGACGAAGGCTGGTATTTTGTGAACGGCCAATTCGTCGGCGAATCGCACGACTGGCAGGCCCAGCCCATCTTCGACATCAGTAAATTCATTCATGCCGGCGACAATGTCATCGCCGTCGGCGTCAACAATGTCGCGTACCAGGGCGGCTTGAATCCGAATGTGACCGTCAGAATCCTCGGGCACGCGCCCGCCGCGCTCTGGTCCCGCAGCCTGTTCAATGGTCTCGCGCAAATCATCGTCCAATCAACCCCCCATGCCGGAGAATTCAAGCTGACCGCCAGCTCCGATGGATTGCAGTCAGCGACAGCGGTGGAGCAAACTTTGCCCTGCGCTCCGCGCCCCGCCGTACCATGAATTCTCCATCGGTTAGAATGAACAATCCGGCTTGCCATTCTCACTGGAAAAATGAATATTTTAATTGTTAATCGCCTGTATAAGAAATTTGCGAAGGTTCTTCTCCTGGGCGCCATCGTCGCCGTGACCGCGCTGCCGATGTTCGGTTCTGAGCCAGCCAGTGACGATTACCTCATTTACACCATCCAATTGAACAATGGTTGGGCGGATGACTATTCTTATGCGCCGTATTATCTCACCAACAATCCGAACTTTGATGGCAGCAATTCCATTGCCTGCGCCTTCACGAGCTGGCAAGCATTGTGGTTCACACACGATCCCATTAATACCACCATTTATAACAACGTAAGTTTCTGGTTAAACGGCGGTCCCGCCGGCGGACAAAACCTCAACTTCTACGCTCAAACAGGCCCAAATTTTACGGATGGCAACGCCGTATCCGTAACCGCTCCGGCGGGTGCCTGGACGGAATATACGATTCCCCTGGCTTCCCTCGGAGTCGCCAATATTACCAATCTGACCGGTTTTCAATTTTCAAACCCCAATGGTTCCGTGCAACCCACATTTTACGTCGCGGATTTCTCGTTGTCAGCAGCGCCAAAGCCTGCGGTGGTGCATGTCGGCGTCAATGCTGCGGCTCCAATTCGCACTGTGGACGCCCGGGTGTTCGGCATCAACAATGTCGCCTGGGATGGCGGGGAAGACGCGCCCGGAACCATTGAACAGGTGACCAATATGGGCATTGGATCCCTGCGCTGGCCCGGCGGCAGCTGGGGGGACGGCTACCACTGGACGAATGAAGGGATGCAATACGGCAACACCAGCCCACGCACCTGGGGGTCCTTTACCACCAACTTCATTCATACGGCTACCAATGCCCACGCCCAGGCCTTCATCATCGCCAATTATGGCTGCAGTACCCCCGAGGAAGCCGCCTGGGGAGTCGCCGAGATGAATATCACCAACCATGCCCATTTTCAATATTGGGAAATCGGCAACGAAGTCGGCGGTAGTTGGGAGTTGGACTGCAATACCAATCCGCCCTGGCGTCCCCACGACCCCTGGACCTATGCCATGCGCTTCGCGCAATACTATACTCAAATGAAAGCGGTGGATCCGACCATCAAGATTGGTGCGGTGGCCGACACCACGGAAGACGGCACCGCCAATTACACGGATCATGCCGCCGTCAATCCCGTCACCGGCCTGACGCACTACGGCTGGACGCCGGTGATGTTGGATACCATGCGAACCAATAATCCCAATGCGATGCCGGATTTCCTCATCGAACATAATTACGCGCCCACTGACGGGGACACCTATAGTCTCCTTTGGGCCAGGCAATGGCAGACCGATGCGGCGAATTTGCGGATGATGCTCAATGACTATGTGGGATACTATTTGGGTGCCAACGTCGCCACGAATATCGAGCTGTGCGGGACCGAGTATGGTCTGGGTGGAGACAAAACAGCCATGAGCCTCGTGGGTGGCTTGTTCCAGGACGAAGCCATCGGCCAAATCCTGCAAACCGAGTTCAACGCCTTCCTGCGGTGGGACCTGCACAACGGACAATCGGACCTGCCCTCTGAAGACAACGCCGTGTATGGCTGGCGCACGGACCCAGGCACCGGTTTATTCCTCTCCGACGGAGGCGTCGTCAATGGTGATGTCGTGCCGCCAAATTTCAACTGTTACCCGGCTTACTATTGCATAAAGTTGTTGACATATTTTGCGCGCGGCGGCGACACCGTAATCCCGGCCACCAACGATTTCGAATTGCTTGGAACATACGCCGTGCAACGCACCAACGGCTCGTTAACCATGCTCGTCGTCAACCGAAGCTGCTGCTCCAATCTCACCGCTCAAATTAATCTTGCCGGCTACGCGCCCTCTCCCAACGCAACCGCTTACTCATACGGCATTCCTCAAGACCAGGCGGCAAAAACCGGGATTGGCTCTCTCGATATTGCCCGGACAGAGGTCTCGGGTGTCGGCACGAATTTCAACTACACCTTCCCGCCGTACTCGGCCACTGTGCTCGTGCTTGCGCCCGCGGCTCCGCTTCTTGTACCCATGACGGCGGCGCAATCCGTACCCGGCCAATTTATCTTCCAGGTTGAGGGCCAGCCCCGGGTGCCGTACGTGATCCAAACCAGCACTAATTTAATTTCGCCAATTTGGACAGCCATTTCCACTAATACCTCGGCCATTGGCACTTTTCGTTTGACGAATTCTTTCCCCTCATTCAGTCGCTTCTATCGGGCCGTCTGGAACCCGTAATGAAAATCAACACTAAGCTTAAGATCTCATTCGCGACACGGGCACAGCGCCTTGCACGCTATGAAAAACTTAAGTAGGGTGGCATTTGGCGCTTCGTTTTTCTTCGTGGAGTTCTTGGATGAGTCGCTCGCCCATCGCCGTGGCTCTGCCGGATACGAGTCCAAAAATAATGCCGATAGCCCAAACCATCCATAAACTCAACGGGCCGTCGGCGTTGGCTCAAGCGCGACTGGTTAGGCCCAGCCCATCTTCGACATCAGGAAATTCATTCATGCCGGCGACAATGTCATCGCCGTCGGCGTCAACAATGTCGCGTACCAGGGCGGCTTGAATCCGAATGTGACCGTGAGAATCCTCGGGCACGCCCCCGCCGCGCGCTGGTCCCGTAGCCTGTTCAACGGTCTCGCCCAAATCATCGTCCAATCCACCCCCCCATGCCGGAGAATTCAAGCTCACCGCCAGCTCCGATGGATTGCAGTCAGCGACAGACATCGTCCAAACTCAGCAGCCCGCGCCAGACCCATCGATGCCGTCAGATTAAAAATCATTCCAGCCAAATCCAGTGAGGAATAAGGCAAAAATTTAAAATCAAATCGGTTTATTTTTGTGCCTTCAAATTTCGGTAAACCCCGTTCAGGGGAGATTCGTCCGGGGCGGTGCCGATGTCAAAGGGGAGGAAACGGACCGGCTGCACTCAGCCGAAACAGCCCCGGGCCATTGTTCAGCCGCACCCCGCGCAACTATTCCCAGATTCTGGACAGGGACTCAACGAAGATGCTAAAATCGAAACAATGCCGCGCCAAGAACAAGAGCGATACATCGAACTAAGCAGGCGGTTTCGGAAACTGGAGAAAAAGATCAAATCGGAGGATGCTGCCGTTGAAAGCTACACGCAGGACTTGCTTGCGAGGCGCGACGATATTTTCGACTGGGGTAGACTCCTTGGCGAAGATCGTGTTGTAATTTTGGGCGAACCAGGTAGCGGCAAAACATGGGAGCTGCGGAAAGAGGTAGGGAGGCTCAATGCAACCGGGGCAATGGCATTTTTTGTCCGACTGGACCAGCTGATTGATACTGACCTGCTTACACTGCTTGATACCGCTGCGAAAGCTCGCTTTGATGCGTGGAGAACGGGGACAAAGCCCGCCTATTTTTTCCTAGATTCGGTAGATGAAGCAAAGTTTAGGCGCCTGTCAGATTTCCACCTCGCTCTACAGAAGTTTCAGCACACCATTGGTGTTGTGGGCCTTTCCAAGGCAAAGGTTTATTTAAGTTCTCGAATAAGCGAATGGCAACCGTTGACCGATGAATTTCAGTTCCGGCAAATACTTCCAATGGCACCATCGGCAGGTGGGCCCACAAGGGAAGAACTAAGAAGTTTCCCGCTAGTTGTCTCCCTTGAGCCTTTGAGCCGTGACCAAGTGGAAAAATTTGCCCAGGCAAAAGGCGTGGCGGATGTCGCCGGTTTTGTCCATGCCTTGGACTCTGCGTTTGCATGGGAGTTTGCCCGACGCCCTTTAGATGTCTCAGATTTAGTCGAATTTTGGAAGGAGAAGCGTCGAATCGGTTCCCTGACCGAAATGATCGAATTTGATATTGGAGCAAAGCTGCGTTCGCGCCCTGATCGGGCGGAGCTTGACCTATCCGACGAAAAGAAACGGGAAGGGGTGACATGGCTCGCTGCCGCAAGCGTGTTTTCGCGGAAATTCTCGTTCTTTGTTCCTGACGAGAGTTCCGCAGATGTGGATGCACTCAGGCCCCTTGCGGTTTTACCCTCGAATTGGACCGAAACCCAAGCGCGTGCTCTATTGAACCGCGCAATTTTTGATAGCGCCGTTTACGGGAGGCTCCGGTTTCATCATCGCCGTGTCAGTGAGTTTCTTGCCGCCGAATGGATCGCTGGAAGGATGGACAGCGGATGCCAGCCGCTGGATTTGGAACGAATCCTTTCCGCAAATGTTCGCGGGAATAAGATTTCGCGTCCATCACTCCGCCCGATTGCCGCTTGGCTCTGTAATGGCAATGCACGATGGAATGAATTTGCCAGGGAATTGGTTTTGAAAACCGATCCCAAGCTGCATTTACAATATGGCGACCCATCCAGCCTTTCCATCGAATACCGCCGGAAGGTCCTGAGCGCATTGGCTGAATCATCTAGAGACCGCAGGCGAATATGGTTCGACACATCTTCCGACGCTTTGGCCAGAATCGCGCATCCAACAATCGCCACGGACATTTCTGCACACATTTTAAACAGCAACTTGGCTGACGACTTTCGGATCGAGTTGCTCGGTATCGTACAGCATGGTCGACTTACGGATTGTATCGACTCGGCAATGACCGTCCTATACGCCCAAACAGAATCGAGTGAGGTCAAATCGGCCGTGGTTCGTGCCGTTGGCGCAATCGGAGATCGGGCAGTTTTGGCGCGCTTGGCCCAATATTTCCGAGCTCTGCCTACTATTCCTAATTTAACGTGTGTAGCTGCGGTACAGGTCCTTTTTCCGAAAGCGATTTCGCCGGCACAATTGGTCGAATTACTCGAAAAAATCGACACAGTCAAAGAGTTTGGCGTTGATTTACCGTATTTTCTAGATGCGCATCTGCAACATGTTCTTACGGGCTCAGATACCGGCCCGCTTTTAATAATGCTTCTGGATTTAGCGGAGTCACCTCCTCACTATGTAAGAGGCAACGAAACCGTATATGTCTCGCAGAAACACTGGTGGCTCGGAAAAGTAATTCCAACGGTCACGGAGGTTTTGCTTGAAAAAAACAAGCTCACACCCAATGAAGTGACGGTCGCCGTAAGAGCGTTGTGGTTTCTCGGTCAGTTCCAAAGGCGCTGGCACTTTGGGCGGCACGAGGTCGGCGATATTAACTCGAAGACGATCCCGCACGCCGACGTTCGGCTGGAGTATTTCTGGTTTTGCGTGGCAAAATTTAGACGGGAAAATATAGGGGAGCCGGTGTCAATGGCCCAAATATTCGATTACTACCAAGTCCTGAAGCCCGACCGTGCTGACTTCGATCTGCTAACCCAGTCGGCCAAAGATCGGCCTGAGAAAAGAGATAAAGAGTTGGCGTTGCGGATGGCGGTGGAAATCTGGGACAGCTCTGGTCGCAGAATTTCGGATCTGTGGTTGCTTTGGTCTATCGCCACGACGGACGACGCACTGTTGAAGATTTTTTGGGAGTCACCATACACCAGTATTCTGTTTCCGATAAGAAAGTTCTGGTGGCGGAGAATCCGTTTTAAATTTGGTAAATGGTGGTGGTTACGAAGGATAGATCTCCTCAAGGAGCGCTGGCGTTGGCTGTCTGGTCAGCGTGTCTTATTGATGCACCTCAAACAGTTGCGTTCGGGCAAAGCACTCGGGTGGCTAAGCCAACTTTGCAACGAGGCAAGCGAAGGCGGTAGCAGTTGGGCAACTGCGTCGTGGGAAAAACTGGCAAAGCGACGCGGCAGAATTATAACACGAGCGGCAAAACAGGGCTGTGTTTCTTTTTGGCGAGGTTATCGTCCCCCGCTTCCGCACGAAAAACCGCAACAAAATACAACGAGCGTCGGAACAGTGGTTGGCCTGACTGGCCTACAAATTGAGTTCGACGAGAACCCTGGGGTGTTCGAAAACTTGACACATGACGAAGCAGTCGTCGCGGCACGTTATGCGATGGACGAGATGAATGAGTTTCCGACTTGGTTTTGGACTTTGGCTCGAACGAAGCCGGAGGCAGTCGAGAATGTGCTCGGGGAATGCATTGAGGCTGAATGGAAATTTCCTGCTGAGCACCCTCGTCCTTACGAAGTTATGCATAAAGTTGCACGACCGGGTGGCGAATTTATTCCATTGGTTCAGCGAAAATTACGGTCTCTCTTGGATGCGGGTGATCCTGAAAACTTCTTAATCCTCCGGCTCACTCTTGCGGTTCTCACGCACGAAGGAAGTTCGTCGTTATTGCATTTGGTAGACCTGGCGCCGCATCGGGTAGCCGTGGCGGCCACAAATGGTGCGAAGGCTCTATGGTTCGCTGTTTGGATGGGGATTGACGGCATGGCGGCGGTCCAGCAGTTGAAGCTAAGGCTGGACACGTCACCGAACGGGACTGAGCTCATCGTGTTCTTATGTTCCCTTCTTTCCGGGGAGGATATGCACCAATCCATTGGAATTAAAAATCCGGATTACCTTAAGCCGACCTGTTTACGCCGGTTTATCCCGATCGTCTTTCAATATGTAAAATTGAGCGAAGACATTCACCACGAGGGCGCTTACACACCGAGCGCTCGTGATCACGCGCAGAGGTTTAGATCATTGCTCCTAGACTATTTGGCAAAAACTGACGCTGGCGAGGCAAGTGACCTGCTGCGTCAACTGGCTGACGAACCGGAAATGTCTCAGGTGCGTGACTGGATTTTGAATCTATTGCAGCAAAGACTTGAAAAAGAGGCCGACATGCCCCCATGGACGGCGGACGACCTGCGTGAATTTGCTGAGCTCCACGAGACGGACCCCAAAAATGATAGGGAGTTGTTTGAAATAGCGGAGAAGCGCTTGCAAATCGTCAAGTGGGATGTGGAAAGCGCAGAAAATAGTCTGCGGGATGAAGTGCGAAAGGATGCGCCTGAGTTTCATTTGCGCCGTTGGCTTCAACGGAAACTTGCCGAGCGTTCGCAAAATCGGTACACGGTTCCGCAGGAACCCGAGATTGACCAAAGACAGCGGCCCGATCTCCGGCTGGAAAACCCCAAAACGGCCCCCATTGCGATCGAAGTGAAATGGGCCGAAAGATGGACGCTTTCCGACCTTTTAGAAGGGCTGGAAAAACAATTGGTCGGCCAATATCTTCGTTCGTACAATTCGCGATATGGGATCTATGTTCTTGGACATATCGGGGATAAAGCGACATGGAATGACACGGCGGGAAACAGTCTAGCACTCTGGCAAGTCGAAATAATAATTAGGCAGCGGGCTTTCGAAATTATGCAGTCGAATCCAAGAATTGGCGGGCTTGACGTAATTACGATTGACTTTCACGAGCCGAAGGGCAACTGACATCCGGTCGTTGGCGCAGATCACGTGCCTTGCGCGTCGTCGCTACGTGTGCTTAACTGTGAGCACGAAAGCAAGGTCAAGATTGTCGTCGGCTGGCCCTCCCTTTAGCCCGAATCAGTTTTAACTTTTGCAAAAAACGTCTCTTCGCTGAACGGTTCAAATACTGTCGCGGTGACACTCCGTAAAATAATTTGAATTCTCTCGAAAAATGTGACAATTGCTTGAAACCCAACCGCAACGAGACGCGTTGAGCGGATTGGTACTTCTCCAGCAGCTCGCCGGCCGGCGTCAGACGCTGCTGCTTTAACCACTGGAGAGGTTTTAACCCAAAAAACCGCTGCGTGTCACGTTGAAGCTGGCGTGAAGAAATCCCGAGAAGTCGCGCCATCTTCTGAACTTCAAAGCGGGAGTCGCGGGCAATTGCCAGATACAGTTTCGAATTTTGAG